>CAJQNY010000149.1 GCA_905479805.1 uncultured Arenicella sp. | reverse complement strand
TTAGGTGCTGCAGGTGGTGTTGGAATTACCGCTGTAGAGCTTGCAAAGCAAATGGGGGCGACGGTTATCGCCGCCGCTAGTACAGCGGAGAAACTCCAGCTCGCGAGCGATATGGGCGCCGATCACTTAATCAATTATTCGGAAGAATCTCTAAAAGATCGTATAAAAGAAATTACCGGTGGCAAAGGCGTAGACGTAGTGTATGACCCTGTCGGTGGTGATATGTCTGAAATAGCTCTTCGTTCGATCGCTTGGAACGGGCGTTTCTTAGTTATTGGTTTCGCAGCTGGTGACATACCGAAGATTCCTCTTAATCTTGCGCTGTTGAAAAGCGCTTCCATAGTCGGGGTTTTTTGGGGCGCATTCACGATGCGCGAGACCGCAGAACACATAAACAATATCCAAGAACTATGGACAATGTTTGCAGAGAAAAAGTTATCTCCAACAGTAACAGATGTATTCGACTTTAAAGACTACGAGCTAGCGTTCAATCACCTCACTGAACGTAAAGCACGCGGCAAAGTGATCTTGAATATAGGGAATGTCTAGGCAGGAGATTAGACCACCCCAGTGAACCGCTAAGCGCTTTATTCGGTGACTTCTCTGACTGGTACGCCGACGTTACACACGCCGATTTTACCCGTGGAATCCAAGAACCATTCATTTAAGCGGGTGGTTCTTGATTTAACGTGGCTGGCAAAGGTTTTGGTGTCGGTGCGCATGATCTCAAAGCGGCTCTGTTGATCTTTAGGTAGCTGGCTTCCTAAGCGAATCGCTTTGATTGTCACCGCCTCCTCTGGAGTTTCATAAAAGCCGAGGGTGCCTGTTCCTCTAGGTAGGCTAGAAAGTAACTCCATTCCAGAAATAGCTCGCCCGAGTAGCGTAACATTGCGATCCAGATGCCGAGGTGCGTGCCCTGTAACCACATAGAGCTCGGCCGCGTTTCCGCTGTTGGCCGCCATTCCCCGGCCCGCGCCTAGTGCGCCATAACAATGCGTTAACCAGGCACGGCTATCTTTGCCTGCCGCATCGTCACTACCAAACGTGAAGCCTCTTGAAAAACCTACTTGATCAGCATAGGGATCACGACTTTCGATAGTCATCTGTTCGAGACCTTCTAGTTGACGATAGAACTCAGGTTCCAGCTCGGCTTTGGCTTTACCCTGTGACTTGGCTTTGTCTGTACCTGCGTTTGGGTCTCCCCACTGAGCAACATAATTGTCCTGCGAGCGAATAATAGCCAGGCCATCGAAATACTTGTCATTGACTAAAGTGTTTAAGTTGGCGACATGATTAGGCGCAAAATGTGGCGCGAGTTCAAAAATAACTTCACCATTTTCGAGTTGCATATGCAGTAAGTTGCTTTGTGCAGGTTGGCGCCAATCACTGGGCTTGGAGGCTTCAATTACACTAGCAGGGGTCAGAGGCGTCTCGTCGGCCATGGCAGTATGAGTGATGCACAACAGGCAGAGGTTAAGGCTCAAAAATATATTTTTCATAATTTTGTTACACAGAGAAGTATTATTAGACCATTAGCTTATCACTTTGCGAGCATTTTGGAGTAGCATTAAGGCATGGATAATATTGTAAGTATCAAAGACGTTTCTAAGGTTTACGATAATGGTTTCGCTGCCCTTAAAAACGTAGACCTAGACATACGACGGGGAGAAATTTTGGCCTTATTGGGGCCGAATGGCGCCGGTAAGACGACGTTGATTTCAGCGGTCACGGGAATTGTTTCTATTTCATCTGGCTCTATCACTGTTGATGGATTCGATAATGTGAAACAGTATCGCCAAGCCCGAAGTATTATTGGTCTGGTTCCCCAAGAGTTAACAATTGGGGCGTTCGAGACGGTTTGGAATACTGTGCGATTTACCCGGGGATTATTTGGCAAAAAGAAGAACCCTGCCTACTTGGAGAAAATTCTACGAGATCTCTCCTTGTGGGATAAGAAAGATAACCAGCTCCGGATGTTATCCGGTGGGATGAAACGTCGTGTGTTGATCGCAAAGGCCTTATCACACGAACCTGATATTCTCTTTCTAGATGAACCTACGGCGGGCGTCGATGTTGAGTTGCGTAAAGACATGTGGCGTTTGGTTAGTGATTTGCGCGAATCAGGCGTTACTATCATTCTGACAACTCACTACATCGAAGAAGCTGAAGAGATAGCCGATCGTGTGGCGGTAATTAATGGCGGTGAAATACTGCTCATCGAAGACAAGGCAGAGCTGATGGCCAAGTTGGGTAAGAAGCAACTCATTGTTGAATTGAAGAGCCCTGCGAGCGCCTTGCCTGAAAGTTTGGCTGACTATGATCTATCTTTGTCGGAAGATGGAGGCTCTATTACCTATACTTATAGCACCACGGCAGATGGCACCGGCATCACTGGTCTGTTGCAACGACTCAGCGAGGCTGGATTAATGTTGAAGGACATAAGCACCACTCAAAGTTCCTTAGAAGATATATTTGTAGACTTGGTGAAGGCGCAAGCTACAACTGATCCTGAAGGAGATTCATTATGAATTTTCACGCCATAGCGGTGATTTACCGTGCGGAAATGCAACGTTCTATTAACACCTTATTCCAATCGTTGGCTTCTCCCGTTATTTCAACCTCACTTTATTTTGTGGTCTTTGGTGGCGCTATTGGATCCCGAATACCGTCTGTCGAGGGCGTCAGTTATGGCCTTTTTATTGTGCCAGGACTGACCATGCTGACGTTGTTAACACAAAGCATTTCCAATGGCTCGTTTGGTATCTATTTTCCTAAATTTTCTGGAACTATCTACGAGGTTTTGTCGGCACCTATCTCCTTTTTTGAAGCCTTAATCGGTTATGTGGGTGCGGCGGCAACTAAGTCATTCGTGATCGGAGTGATTATATTAATTACTGCTAACTTATTTGTGGACTTGAGAGTTGCGCACCCATTTTGGGCTCTGCTGTTTCTGGTGCTCACCTGCATTACCTTTTCCTTGTTTGGATTCATTATTGGGCTGTGGGCTGATAGCTTTGAAAAGCTGCAAGTTATTCCAATTTTAGTTATCACACCTTTGGTGTTTCTTGGAGGAAGTTTCTATTCGATCAGTATGCTGCCGCCATTTTGGCAAACAGTGACGTTGTTTAACCCTGTCGTGTATTTGGTCAGTGGCTTTAGATGGAGCTTTTTTGAAGTCGCAGACGTTAACGTTTGGACCAGCTTGGCCATCATCCTGACATTTTTAGCCCTTTGTTTGTTGACGGTTTCATGGATGTTTAGAACTGGATATAAACTCAAGGAATA
>CAJQNY010000148.1 GCA_905479805.1 uncultured Arenicella sp. | reverse complement strand
CAAGAACAGCATCTCCGATCGTAAACGTCTTACCTTTGAGGGCCAGTACATTCAAGCCGCTCAACGATATATTTCTACGCAACAAAGCAGGGTCCAAAAAATCAATCCCCAGCAAAGAGGCCACCACTGGAAGATGCTCATGTTGAATCAACGTCACCTGACGCTTTCCGCTACTTCCTGCATAGCGATCACCCTCTAGCCCGATCGGCGAGGATTCGCCAATCATCAAAATTGAGCACGACACCGAAGTGTGGGACAGGGACTCCGTGTGAATCCACATGATTGGTTATTCCCATAATCTTTCCCGACTTGCCGATTTCAGGATTTAGGTGGGTCACTAATTGATGGCCAAACATATTAAAGTCAATCCATTCAGCACTGCTACGTCCCTCAGAGAAGCCCATATTTTGTCCGTAAAACTCGCGGGCTTCAGGAATGTCGCGTACCTGAATTGCTAGATGGAAAGGTGTTAAGTTCATGTCGCTATGATTGAAGAATTCGCGAGCGCTTGCAAGTAGAATGTTAACAAATAGGTATGTCGCACCCAAGCCAATCCTATATCCGCATAAATACATGATCATCTTGATTTTGTGGAGTAAATGGAGGTCGCAAACGCGACATTTAGCGAATATCAATTTACTGATAATACGAGCTTCAAACAGTGCTAATTTGATTGCTTCAATGAAGTTGGATTACTTAGATTAGTGCAAGAAAATAAAAAAAATCACCCAGTAATTTAACTCGCGGAATAACCAGAGAACGACTATGAGCGACAACGAAGATTTCAACCTAAATGATCTAGATGACAAAGAGTTGGTCGAACAGATTCAAGATGATTTGTACGATGGTTTAGACGAAGAAGTGTTTGAAGGTGTACAGATTCTATTGGGTCGAGAATGGGACGCAAATGACGTTCTAGGCGACGCACTGGTCGGCGGCATGAAAATAGTGGGCGAAGATTTTCGTGATGGTATTTTGTTTGTTCCTGAAGTCCTAAAGTGTGCCGCTGCAATGAAAGGTGGAATGGGACTGTTGCGTCCAATTTTAGCGGACAGTAGCATCGATATCTCGCTTGGCAAATTTGTTATTGGTACGGTTAAAGGTGATATCCACGATATCGGCAAGAACCTCGTAGGCATGATGCTCGAAGGGGCTGGTTTTGAAGTGATTGACCTAGGGATTAATAATCCAGTTGAAAATTACTTAGCCGCTATCGAAGAGCACTCACCGGTTATCGTAGGCATGTCTGCCTTGTTGACAACCACTATGCCGTACATGGGTGTGGTTATCGAAGAAATTGAACGACTTGGCATGAGTAATGATTTTCACATGATGGTTGGTGGCGCACCGTTGAATCAAGAGTTTGCGGATGCAATTGGTGCTGATGCCTATGGTCGTGATGCTGCTCGTAGTTCGGAAATGGCTTCGAACTATATCGAAGCGCAGCGCGCTTAATCGGTTAGTTTTCCTCGCTCGGTTAAGATCAACAGTAATGACTCATGGACAAGCAAGAGCAACAATCTGAAGCCACAACGAATCGGGCGATATCAAAGCGCTTGGTTCTTGGCTGCGGCGCGTTAGTTCATGAACTAGTGGCCTTAACACGGCAGACTCCGGAGTTGAAAGAAGCGATTACCCTGCAATGTCTACCGGCAAAACTGCACAACACTCCGCAATTGATTGCGGGTGAAGTGGAGAAACACTTATCTAAGAATGCACATAAGTATGACGATATTTTCGTAGCCTACGGCGATTGTGGTACGGCAGGAGCGCTTGATGCGGTGCTCGAAAAGTACAATGCGCAAAGAGTGACAGGCGCTCACTGTTATGAGTTTTTTGCTGGCAGCCAAGCCTATGAAGACATTGTTGAAGATCAATTAGGTAGCTTTTTCTTAACCGATTACCTGGTGCGAAATTTCGATCGCTTGGTGGTTGAAGGTTTAGGGCTAGACCGCTTCCCAGAATTATTTGATGCCTATTTCAAGCATTACACGCAGATGGTGTACTTGGCACAAACTGAATCGGTAGAGTTACAGGAAATGGCCAAGGCACATGCTGAGTCATTTGGCTTGGAGTACAAGTATCAATTTGTTGGCATTAACGGGTTGAGTGCCGTTACTTCACCGGCAATAAAGTCGGCATTTCAAATAGAAGTGCTGGACAGCTCAGTTCAGCCAATCAATGCGCACAGCCCTGCGTGAACCAGACAGACGTTAGAGCGAAGTAATCGATATGTATTCATTGAGGCGATTTGCGAGTAAACATTCTAAGGCTTATGAAGTTGTCTATAAGTTTGTGGAGCCGCCAATATTGGCAAGTTTGACCTGGTTAAACAAAGTGGCGGGCGATCGATTTGATAAGCCCATTACCTGGATGGAGAAGCACACTAAGGGTGCGCTGTTTGATTGCCAAATGTGCGGCAATTGCGTTCTATCGAAAACCGGTATGACCTGCCCTATGAACTGCCCTAAAACGATTCGCAACGGCCCGTGTGGTGGCGTGCGTGCAAACGGCAATTGCGAAGTCAAACCTGAAATGAAGTGTGTTTGGGTCGAAGCCTGGGGTGGTGCGTCAAAAATGCGTAACCCGCAAGAGATCGAGCTCGTTCAGTTTGCCGTAGACCGCTCTCATCAAGGCAGTAGTGCTTGGATTCGCCTTGCAAAAGAGCGCGACAAAGAGAAGCAAGACCGTAAACAAGCGGCGATTGCTGAAGACGTTTCCTAGGGCCGTTACTATGAATAAGCCAATAGATAATCACGATAACGAACATCACCCTTACGTAGATAATCCGGGAAGCCCGTTACCTCCAAAAGAAGGGCATGTGTCGCAAGGCCGCTTTGAGCGCGTGCTTCGAGATGGGCACTTTGCGGTGACAAGTGAGATTGCGCCTCCCGATTCGGTAGACGCAGATGAAGTATATCGACGAGCTGCGTTATTTGATGGTGCGGTTGATGCTATTAACGCCACCGACGGTTCTGGTGCCAATTGCCATATGTCTAGCGTTGCAGTTTGTGCATTGTTATCACATATAGGTTATTCACCAATTTTGCAGATATCGTGCCGCGACAAGAACCGTATAGCTATTCAAGGAGATATCTTAGGAGCAGCTGCGATGGGGGTCTGCAATGTGCTTGCTCTTACTGGCGATGATGTTTCATCCGGCGATCACCCCGAAGCGAAACCCGTGTTTGATCTTGATAGTGTTTCACTATTGACGACAATTAAAACGATGCGCGAAGAGTCCAGATTTTTGAGTGGACGAAAATTAGATTTAGCGCCCAAGGTGTTTGCTGGTTCATCAATAAACCCTTTTGTGCCGCCGATTGAAAGCCGAGTCCTGCAGTTACGCAAAAAAGTTGAAGCTGGGGCCGAATTTATTCAGTCTCAATATTGTTTTGATATGGATATTCTTAAATCCATGATGAAGCGCGCTGTGGACATGGGTTTAACTGAAAAAGCCTTTATCTTACCCGGAGTCGGAACGTTGGCTTCCGCCAAAACTGCCAAATGGCTCCGTAGTAATGTGCCTGGTGTGCATATACCTGACAGCATTGTTAAGCGGCTTGAAGGAGCTGAAAAACAAAAGGCGGAAGGACAGAAAATCTGTGTTGAGTTAATGCAACAAGTCAAAGAAATCGAAGGTGTTAGTGGTGTGCACGTGATGGCGTATCGGCAAGAAGAGTTTGTAACCGAGATGGTCGATGCATCAGGCGTACTCGATGGTCGTAAAGCTTGGGCTCCCACCGGTTGGGTGGATACCGCCCGTACCTGAGTGCTTTCTTAAAGGCATCTAAGTAAAATAATTCGTAAACAAAAATTCTAATATAAACGTTTCGCTAGTAGGAAATAATCATGACCAAGACAGTAATATCATCACCATCAAAAGAAATCTCTATCGGTTTCGGTAGCCCCTTTGTAATGATTGGTGAACGTATAAACCCCACCGGCCGGAAAATATTAGCGGCGGAAATGAAAGAGGGTGACTATAGTCGAGTTGAAGCTGATGCGATTGCACAAGTGCAAGCAGGCGCTCAGATGCTGGATATCAATGCGGGCATACCACTGGCAGACGAACCCGCAATCCTAGCGGAAGCAATTCGTCGAGTGCAGGCCGTAGTAGATGTTCCTCTTTGTATTGACTCATCTATCATTGAAGCGTTGGAGGCTGGGCTTGCTGCGTACCAAGGTCGTGCCCTGGTTAATTCTACTACTGCGGAAGAGGAAGTATTAGAACGTGTTCTGCCACTGGTGAAAAAATACGATGCAGCTGTCGTCGGTATCTCCAATGATGAAACCGGTATTTCTGAAGACCCAGATGTACGCTTTGAAATTGCTAAAAGAATAGTCGAACATGCCGCAGACTACGGAATTAAAGCCGCTGATGTCGTCATTGATCCGTTGGTTATGCCAATTGGCGCGATTGGGCAAGCTGGAAATCAAGTGTTTAGTTTGGTTCGCCGCTTGCGTGACGAGTTAAAAGTGAATACGACTTGTGGTGCGTCAAATATCAGCTTTGGAATTCCAAATAGACATGGAATCAATAATGCATTTTTACCGATGGCCATGGTGGCGGGTATGACTTCGGCCATCGTTAATCCATTGCACCCAGGCTTGGTTGCTTCAGTGCGTGCCGCTGATGTCTTAACGGGTAATGATGCTAATTGTGAGCAGTGGATACTTAATTATCGCGAGCCTCCAAAAGAAGGTGAAGAAGAGGCAGGTGGTCGCCGCAGCCGTAGAAGACGTGCCTGAGCAAAACACTAAAATATTCACGGGTTCTTGCACTTGTGGTGCAATCGGCTATTCAGCCGAAGAGCTTCGTCCGCTGTGGTATTGTCATTGTCGCCAATGTCGAAATGTCACAGGTCATTTTATGGCGGCCACGCAAGTTGATTTGAATAAACTTGTGATTGACGGTGAGCCAAAGTGGTACTACGTTAGCGAGACGGCGAGGCACGGTTTTTGCGCCGATTGTGGCTCGCAGCTATTTTGGCGCAATGATGAAAATTCTTACCTAAGCATCACCGGCGGAAGCCTGGATGATGCTAGTGAGTTAGAAGTCGCCGGGCATATCTATACCGCTGAAAAAGGCCACTATTATGAGATTCCCAACGATGTTGAGCAACATGAAACGTGGAACGATCCGAATCCAGACAACCCTAGTTCGAGAAAAAGCACTAATTCCTAACAATGACTGAAGTACTTAAAGATTCTAACTCGGAGAGCGAGAACAGGGTGGTGTTCACTCCATCTGGCCTTTCAGTTAAAGTGCCGGCTGGCGCTAACTTATTGCAAACTGCTCAAGATGCCGGTGTTGCGATTCGCTCGATCTGTGGTGGGAACGGGCAATGTCGTCAGTGTTGGATTGAGGTTTCTGAGGGAAATCACACAAAACATGGAATAGATGTTTTAGCGGAAAATATTTCGCCGACGACGGAGATAGAAGAGCGCGTTTATAAAGCAAACCCCAAGTACCAAGGACTTAGGCTTGCATGTCGATCTCAGATCCAAGGTGACTTAGTTATTGATGTCCCTGAACGAAGTCAGGAACATCTGGCCTATATCAGCAAGAGTAATGTGCACCGTGACTTTAACGTTGCCCCGACCATTCGTTTAATCAACTGCGAGCTGGCAGAGGCGACGCTTGATGACAATCCTTCGGCGACTGAAAATATCCTTGAACAATTAGCGAGCCAAGGCGTGCATGTTGGTATGAGTTTTAATCTGCTAAGTGATTTGCAGAATGTGGTCCAAGAAGCGAAGGGTAAACTCAGCGTTGCGATTCGAGATGATAAAGAAATTGTCGCGGTTTATCCGCAATTTGCGAGAGATGATGAACATGGCGAACCGCTTAAACATACGATTGTCGGAGGAGCGGTCGATATAGGTTCGACCACTCTTGCGCTCTATATTTATGATTTGATGAGCGGGGAACTGCTTTTTGAAACCTCCGCGATGAACCCTCAAATTCGATTTGGTGAAGATCTGATGAGCCGGGTTTCTTATGTAATGATGAACAAAGGCGGGGATGTCAAACTTACCGAGGCGGTTAGAAAAAAACTAACGGAGATGGTCCATCAAGGCTGTGAGAAATTAGATTTAGCGCACAATAAGGTTTTGGAGATGGTGTTGGTGGGGAACCCCATTATGCACCATCTATTTTTCGGTATTTCTCCAGTTGAACTTGGCCAAGCGCCGTTTACGGTTGCTACGCGAGAATGGTTGGAAATGAACGCCGCTGACCTCAATTTGGATCTCTTTGCCAATACTCGAATCGCTTTTTTACCGTTGATAGCTGGTCATGTAGGCGCGGATACGGCGGCGGCATATTTAAGCGAAATGGACTCAATGAAAGAGCAGACAAGTTTGCTAGTAGATATTGGGACCAATGCCGAAATTATGCTTTCAAAGAATGGCAAGGTGTTTGCGACGTCTTCACCGACCGGACCTGCTTTTGAAGGGGCAGAAATTAGCGCTGGAGTGCGTGCGTCGCATGGCGCTATAGAACGCATTCGCATTGATGCAGATACCCTAGATGTAAAATACAAGATGATTGGCATCGATCCTTGGTCGCACGAAGAAGGTTTTGATGAGGCGACTGAAGGCGGTAAACAGCGTGCTATCGGAATATGCGGGTCTGGAATCATCGAGGTGATGGTTTGTCTTGCTCAAGTGGGCCTTATCGACAAAGGCGGCTTATTCGTCCAGTCGCGCGCTCCTGAGAGATTCGATATGAACGGTAATACGGTTCGCTTTAAGTTGATCGATCAAGGCGAAAACTCTCTCTATGTGGAACAAACCGATGTGCGATCCATTCAGTTGGCGAAGGCTGCATTGTCAGCCGGGGTACAGCTTTTGATGGATTACCAAGATTGCCAATCGTTTGACCAGGTTATGTTGGCCGGTGCTTTTGGCTCCCATCTAGATCCGTATTATGTGGCTGACCTGGATATTATTCCCAGTGCTAATAAGGAACAAATTCGCGCGATAGGCAATGCGGCTGGAATCGGCGCCACCATGGCATTGCTAGATACAGCGGAGCGCCAACGGATCATAGATGAAGTTCGTCTGGTACAAAAAATTGAGAGTGCCAACGAACCAAATTTCCAAGAGTATTTTGTAGATGGTATGAAGTTTTCAGTATCCCCGGTAGCCGGGCAGCAGAACCAACGAAATCGTCGACGCAGACGATAGATAAATAGTAAAAATGACATTTGAGGTAATTAATCATGGCTAGAGAACGCAGAGGCGGAAGTAGAAGACGTAGAGGTGGTGATGAAGGCGCTGGCAGAGATGACGGTCCTAAGGCTCCGCCGTACATAAAACGCAAAATCCCCCATTACTCTGTACTGACTGATGACGAACTTTCGATCATTGAAAATAATGCCGATACAATCTTGGAAGAGATTGGCATTGTGTTTGGTGAAGACCCTGAAGCATTAGAGATATTTGCGGCTGCAGGCGCATCAGTTGATGGTGATCGAGTGAGATTCCCGCGCGGAATGTGTCGCGAGATAATACAAAAATCCGCGCAAAAGCAATTTACTCAACACGCTCGTAACCCAGAGCGGAATGTTGTTATTGGCGGCGACAATATGGTGCTCGTCCCTGCTTACGGACCACCGTTTGTACACGACCTCGACAATGGGCGGCGTTATGCAACCATTGAAGACTTTCGCAATTTTGTAAAGCTTGCGTATATGTCGGAGAATTTGCATCACTCAGGTGGAACGATTTGTGAGCCGGTTGATTTGCCGGTGAATAAACGCCATTTTGATATGGTCTACAGTCACATTAAGTATTCTGATAAAGCCTTCATGGGGTCCGTGACGGCACCTGAGCGTGCACAAGATACTGTCGACATGGCGAAGATTGTATTTGGTGATGAGTTTGTTGATCAAAACTGTGTATTGGTGAGTTTGATTAATGCTAATTCACCGATGACCTTTGATGACACCATGTTAGGAGCCTTGAAGGTTTATGCTCGAAATAATCAAGCGTGTATTGTCACGCCGTTTATCATCGCGGGAGCGATGTCACCGGTGTCGGCCGCAGGCGTAGCAGCGCAAAGCTTAGCGGAAGGCTTGGCTGGAATGACATTGATTCAATTGATTCGACCTGGTTGCCCAATGATCTACGGTAACTTTGTGAGTTCCATGTCGATGCAATCAGGTGCTCCTACCTTTGGTTCACCAGAGGCGGCACAAATGATGAATATTAGCGGTACCTTAGCGAGACGTTTAGGCGTGCCTTTTAGAAGTGGTGGTGCATTTACTGCCTCTAAATTACCAGACGCACAAGCGGGCTATGAAGCGGCCAATACACTCCAAGCGACAATCAATGCGAGCGTAAATTTTGCACTGCATACGGCTGGTTGGTTAGAGGGCGGCTTGGCAATGGGCTATGAGAAATTCATCATGGATGCCGATCAGGCTGGAATGGCGCGTGTTTCTGCACAAGGTGTTGATATGACTGAAAACGGTCAAGCCATGGACGCTATTCGCGAGGTTGGTCCGGGTGCGCACTTTCTTGGCTGCGAGCACACCCAGAAGAACTTCAAAACAGCATTTTATAGTTCTGAGATGGCGGACAATAATAGCTATGAAGCATGGCTGGAAGAGGGTTCACAAGACGCATCAACGCGAGCGAACACAAAGTTCAAAAAGATGCTTGCTGAATATGAACTGCCACCGCTTGATCCAGCGATCGATGAGGCTTTGTTGGCGTTCATTGCTGAACGCAAAGGAAGTTTCGAAGATTCAAATATTTGATGACACCGCTTTGCCTTTGATATAGATAACGCCGGGTGCATTTGCTCCGGCGTTTCTTTTTGGTAAATCGCCTGTTTTGTCAGCTTGTGCTTTGATCGCCGAAGAGCAAAATAGAAAAGGCTTATTAGAAAACAGTTTAATAGTTATAAGCGTGACTAATCGGGCATTGTCTAAACTTTGCCCCATCGATTGAGACGTCGCGTTATTTGCCAATCCAAATTAAAACGGTTATCGCGCGAGTACCAACGTAAAATTCACTCATGACGGTAATCAATAAGCACGTTAATTAACAACTTAGAACTAACAACTTAGAAGTAACAACGTAGAAATAATAAATAAAATTGAAATTGAGGAATTAAGATGAGTAATCGAATTGATGGTAAGGCGTTTGCGCAGCGTTTATGCGATGAACTAAAGGGTGAAGTAGAAAATCTTGCAGCTGCTGGCTTACAACCCTGCATTGCCGTTGTGTTGGTGGGTGATGATCCAGCGAGTCACGTATATGTGAGGAATAAGGTTAAGCGATGTGAAGAATTAGGGATACGTTCATTGGAGCATCGTCTTGATGATGATATCTCGCAAGACAAGCTAATGACTATCATTGATGAGCTTAATGGTGATGTGAGCGTACATGGCATTTTGGTGCAACTACCGCTACCGGATCAAATTGAAGAAAAAGCCGTCATTAATGCGATTGACCCTGCTAAGGATGTTGACGGATTTCATATTGAGAATGTTGGGGCACTCTCCGTCGGTGATGATGCACTTAAGCCGTGCACACCATTAGGATCATTAATGATGTTGCAAGATTATTTAGGTGACCTAAGTGGTAAACACGCTGTGGTCGTTGGGCGTTCAAATATTGTTGGTAAACCGATGTCAGCGCTTCTGCTTAACAACAATTGTACAGTGACGACTGTGCATTCTCGTACTCAGAATATTGAGTCGATATGCCGACAGGCCGATATCCTTGTTGCCGCGGTTGGCATACCAAGAATGATTAAACGCGATTGGGTAAAGCCAGGTGCCGTGGTTATTGATGTTGGTATTAACCGGATTGAAGAAGACGGTAAAAACAGATTAGTGGGTGATGTCGATTTTGATGACGTGTTTGACGTCTGTGAAGCGATTACTCCCGTACCGGGCGGTGTTGGCCCCATGACCATTGCGTGTCTAATGTATAACACTGTGGCTGCTGCAAAGAAGACACAGAGTGC
>CAJQNY010000147.1 GCA_905479805.1 uncultured Arenicella sp. | reverse complement strand
ACATTTGCTGAGATATCTATCGGAACATAAGTGAATAGATAGCCTTCGTCACACAATACCTTGAGAAGTTCTATTGTTTTTGTGCCGTCACCCGCTCCCAGCTCAATCAATTCAAAGTGTATCGATTTATCTATCTTGAGTGAGTCTATTATTTCCTGCGATTGCGACTTAAATATCTCGTATTCAGAACGAGTTAAATAGTATTCAGGCAACTCCATTATTTTAATGAAAAGCGAATCCCCTATCTCATCGTAGAAGTATTTGGATGATAGCTGCTTTGGTGTTTGGCTCAGGCCTTCTAAAACATCTGTTGCAAATTGATTGTTCATTTTATCTAGCCAGCCTAATTCCTGAATACTGCCACTGCATGTGCGGGTGGAAAAAATTCCGATAACTTGCCCGGCTATGCGACGCAGCTGTCACCACAGACGCTCCTCTTAAGACCATCTGGTTGATCATGAACTTACCGTTATACTCGCCGACTGCACCCTCTCTTATCTCAAAGCCTGGATAGGCCTGATAAGCCGAAGATGTCCATTCCCAGCGATTTCCCCATGAGAATTCTGTGCTCGCGACCTCCCATTCAAACTCAGTAGGTAATCGACACCCGATCCAATTTGCGTAAGCCGATGCTTCATAGAATGAGATATGTGCTAACTGCGCATCAAGGTCTATACGGCGCATTCCAGACAAAGTGTAATGCCACCATTCACCATCGATCTGCCGCCAATATAGAGGGCAAGCGACATTATTCTCCTGGCGCCATGCCCATCCTTCGTCTAACCAAAAATTGAAATCGTCATAGCCGCCATTTTTCATGTACTCGAGGTACTCGCCATTGGTGACGAGCGCTTTCGATATCTGTGACTTTGCAAGATGCTGCGTATGCCGGCCTAATTCATTATCAAAATGAAAACCTTGCCCTACAAAACCAATCTCGTACTGCCCTTGATTAATATCAACCCAACCGTGATCGGCATCTTTCTCTTCCATCAAATCACGGCTTGAAGAGTAGACCGGCGAGGTTGGGTTTAAAGAGAATGTGTGCTTGAGATCCATAAGCAACAATTCTTGGTGTTGCTCTTCATGTGCAATACCTAACATCACTAGATCGATAATATCTTGATCCGGATTCGAGGCCAACAACATGCGCATACTCGCATCAACGTAATCACGATATTCATACACTCTACTCACTGTTGGTCGTGTAATTGCACCTCTTTCGAATCGCTTTGTTCGCTCGCCAACACCTGCGTAGTAACTGTTGAATAAGAAACAGAATTGAGGATCAAACTCGACATAACCATCTAAATATTTTTTAAGGATCATCTCCTCAAAAAACCAAGTCACGTGTGCAATGTGCCACTTAGGCGGGCTCGCAAATTCAACTGGTTGAGGAATATAGTCTTCGGTAAATAATGGTAGGCAGAGAGCTTTAGTTTGCTCTCTGGTGAGGTCGTACTGTTCTACTAACATCTAAAAAATAACTTCCTGATTTAATTTAATGTTGTTTGGGCAAGCCTTGGAGAAGCTCTGGATAAACTAAGAACATTGATTATAGATCGAAAAAGAACCGAAATTCTAATACTAATCATTCAGTCATAAAGACTGGTTATGGCAAGGTATGTGGCTGTTATGGCTTGTAAATAGATAGAATAAATAGTGTTGTGCGTACAATTTCAATACGTTTAGCTATTGAGCTAACTGGCTCTAAAACTGAATGCATAAAGACTAGAAAAACCTACTCACAGCTTCCAAGATATGAATAAGAAACATCATAAAAAATGCGCTTACCGCCAACACTAAAGCTCGAACAAAGCGCAGACGTTTGTGGTCACGGAGGGTTGATGACTTGAGTAGCTCAAAGGCGAGTTCATCAAGCTTGTTTGCGCCTAGCGCTGATTGCTTGATCTGCGTAACTGTTTTATGACGTTCATGGCGTAGGTACAATATTTTCTTGATGTCCGCGGTTTCTTCCCTCTCATCCTGGCGTACTGAATGTCGGGTCGGGTGAAGCACATAACCAAAGAAGAGCATGGGCAGTATGAGTACACCCCACCCCACTAGCACTACCCAAATACTTGCCCCTGCATCTGGAAACAACGTTTCATTGATGCCGAGGATGATATTTAGCGAGAACAAATAACCAATCGCACATATCTGCGCTTTAGTATCATAAGATCTAATTGATTGCTGAGCTTCGCTCAAGGCTGTACTCAATAAGTCCTCCGCTACTTTTTGTTGTGCCGCATCACTCACGCCGTCGATTCCACTTTCAGCATTCATACAATCCTCGATCGAACTTAGTTTGGTTCATTTTCAGGTCTACCCATTCGTATAACGCGAGCTTCCCTATTAAGACTATCACTATTCGCGTTATTTCTTCACACGTGACAACTAACATTGAATCCGGATCTATTTTTTCAAAGCCGCGCCTAATTTAGCAGCAAATGGGTTATTCGCTTTTTGTGGTTGCTGGCTTGCTCGCTGATCACGTTTTGCGGGTGCTTTACGAGAACTCGGACGTTGCTGGGTGGCATCTTTGGCCGCCGGTTTAGGGTCCTGTAAGCGCATCGTTAATGATATGCGCTTTCGTTGCACATCAATCTCCTGCACTTTCACCTTTACGATCTGCCCTGCTTTAACCACCTTGTGCGGATCATCAACAAACTTGTCTGCCAAGCAAGAGATATGCACCAAACCATCTTGATGCACCCCAACATCAACAAAGGCACCAAAGTTGGTGACATTGGTCACCGTTCCTTCTAAGACCATATCCTCTTCAAGGTCGTTGATTTTCTCAATACCTTCTTTCAACGTTGCTGTTTTGAATTCGGGTCGTGGGTCTCGACCAGGCTTATCTAACTCGCTAATGATGTCCGTAACCGTCGGCAAGCCAAACTTTTCAGTGACATAATCGCTAGGGTCTAGGGACCTCAAGAAGGCGGTATCACCGATAATTTCAGCAATGGTCTTGGTGTTCTTAGCCGCCATCGCTTCGACGATCACATACGCCTCAGGATGAACACCCGACGCATCTAGAGGGTTTTCACTGCCCGTAATAATGCGTAAGAAGCCAGCGGCCTGCTCAAAGGTTTTGTCGCCCATTCGTGGAACTTGTTTGAGCATTTCTCGATTAGTGAAGCTACCATTATCGTTTCGAAATTCAACGATGTTGTTCGCCAGTGTTTCATTTAGGCCAGAAACCTGCTTGAGTAGCGGCATAGACGCTGTGTTTAATTCCACACCCACGTCGTTCACACAATCTTCAATAACGGTTTCCAAAGAGTTGCTTAGCTGGTATTGATTAACGTCATGTTGGTATTGTCCAACACCAATAGACTTTGGTTCTATTTTAACCAATTCAGCCAATGGGTCTTGTAGACGTCTAGCTATTGATACCGCGCCACGGATGGTGACGTCTAGATCAGGAAATTCTTTGGCGGCAAACTCCGAAGCCGAATAGACCGACGCTCCTGCTTCATTCACCATTACTTTGGTGAGCTTCAAATCCGGGTATTGCTGAATAATATCTCCGGCTAACTTGTCCGTTTCTCTCGAAGCTGTTCCATTACCCACAGCAATCAACTCGGCGGAATGCTTTTTAGCTAGAGCACCTATGGCGGCGATTGATTCATTCCATTGGTTCTTAGGCGCATGGGGGTAAATTGTCGCTTGATCCAGGTACTTACCCGTCGAGTCAATCACTGCAACTTTCACGCCGGTGCGTATTCCTGGGTCTAAGCCGATAGTGGCTTTGGCGCCAGCAGGCGCGGCAAGCAATAGATCTTTTAAGTTCAATGAAAAGACTCGAATTGCTTCTGTTTCTGCTTGCTCACGTAATTGGTTCATCAAATCACCGCTAATACGTGTGTGCATCTTAATTTTCCAAGTCCAACTGGCAACTTGCAACAACCACTCATCGCCCGGCCGACTCTTGTTAGCAATATCCCAATGCGTCGCCACCATTCTTTCACAAGGGTGCTCCATCGGCTGCACAAAACCAAACTCACCTGGAGCTTCAACATCCAACACCACATAAAGAATACCTTCGTTGCGGCCACGAAAAATGGCCAATGCTCGATGCGACGGGATCTTATTGAACCGCTCTTTGTAATCAAAGTAGTCGCTAAACTTCGCGCCTTCTTGTTCTTTGTCTTTCGCAACCTTGGCGACGACTAAAGCCTTGTCTTGCATATAATCACGCGCTTTTGCGAGCAATGAGGCATCTTCGCTGAAGCGATCCATCAAAATGTGACGTGCGCCTTCTAACGCTGCTTTGACATCTACAACAGGATTCTCATCACCTTCACGCAGATATTTCGCAGCTTCGATTTCTGGGCTGAGCTCAGGGTTACCGTAGAGCGCATCCGCCAAAGGCTCTAAGCCGGACTCAATCGCGATGGTGGCCTTGGTACGCCGTTTCGGCTTGTAAGGTAAATATAAATCTTCTAATGTAGTCTTGGTCTCCGCCAATTGAATAGACAAGGCTAGTTCATCACTTAACTTGCCCTGTTCATCAATGCTTTGGACAATCGCTTCACGACGTTTCTCAAGCTCCCGCAAGTACTTCAATCTCTCTTCAAGTAAGCGTAACTGAGAATCATCCAAGCCGCCGGTTACTTCCTTTCGATAGCGCGATATAAACGGAACGGTTGAGCCTTCATCCAATAACGCAATAGCCGCAATGATTTGCTTCTCAGCAACAGGCTTATCTAATGAAAGTTCTTTGGCAATGGTCGAGACAATACGTTGATTGGTGGTTGGCATATAGGATTCGGTACAGAATGGTTAATGACAAAAGATAGGGTCGTTGCAGTGAAGCTCTTTACAATGGTTGTGCGCAGAACAAGATTACTTGATTCCATTTTCGGGCGCAGCGTTCCTGCACAACTCAGTGGCGCGTAGTTTAACTCAAATTGAAGCCGGTGGAACAGACTAAGATTCATATATTTAGTGGGATGAAAAAACCCACAATTGGCATAACTATTTTCATTCATAACTTCGCCTTTAAGATTTATAAACGAGTTGCTTTAACGAAGGTTTAATTTGCGTACACCAAACATGAAACGTATCCTCCAGCAATGAAAGCGTGTAACTCCTGTGGTAAATGCTGCATCAAATACAGTAATGGCGCCTTAGCAGCCTCTGAGGAGGATTTGGCAATGTGGGAGACGCTTAGACCAGAAATATACCGCTATGTACGCGACGGCAACATTTGGATGGATCCAGAGTCGGGCAAGCAAATAGAACTATGCCCTTGGTTACGCAGAGAACCCAATCAACTCCAATACACCTGTGCTATCTACTTTGATCGACCTGAGGATTGCCGCGTTTACC
>CAJQNY010000146.1 GCA_905479805.1 uncultured Arenicella sp. | reverse complement strand
AAATGCTTAACTCTAAGTACTTATGGTGAAGGGCTTCGACTTGTTTCTGCGCATCTTCGATCGTGCCGTTATTAGAGACGATATCATCAGCAAATTCTAATCGTTGTTCGTCAGTTAGCTGCGTACGCATTATTCTAAGTATTTCGTTTTCGCTCAGCCCGCTTCTGCGCTTTACTCGTTCTACCTTGGTCTCGTGGTCCGCGGTGACAATTAAAACTCGTTGTGTGAATTCAAGGAATGGCGAGTCGGACGTGAGTAGCGGTACGACGACTAAGCAGTAGGGATAATCAATAGATGCAATTTGGGATGCCGTTTCTTGCCGTATTGCCGGATGTGTTACAGCATCGAGAGTCTTCTTATTTTCGTCATTTGAAAACGCTATAGTGCGAAGTGTCGCTCTGTTTAAGCTGCCATCGTTATTCAGTATTTCAGAACCGAATTTCAAAACTAATTCATTTAGTGCCGGTTGGCCGGTCTCAACAATCTCTCGCGCAACTATATCGGTATCAACTATTGGTACGCCCAGGCTCGCGAAATGATCAGAGGCTACGGTCTTGCCACTACCTATCCCACCAGTCAATCCGACTATATAGCTCATTACGAAAAGCCAGCAGAGCGAAGATAGACGCTGTTAATCTCGTCACCCCAAAGCAATGCAATCCAGCCTGCGATGGCGAGATAAGGTCCAAAGGGGATAGCATTTTCTGGGCTGGCTTTCTTTAGCATGATAAGAGTTAATCCTACCAAACTGCCTAATACAGCCGAAATCAATATTATTTGTGGAAGAGCCTGCCAGCCTAACCATGCGCCAAATAGCGCGAGTAGTTTGAAGTCACCGTACCCCATGCCATCTTTTCCAGTAAGCTTTTTAAATATCTGAAACACCGACCATAGCGTCATGTAGCCTAAAATAGCACCGATGATGGCGCTCTCGGGAGTGGTGAATATTGACCATGTGCTGAGCCCAAGCCCAAGCCATAGCGTAGGCAATACAAGATCATCTGGTAACAATTGATGGTCGAAATCGATGAAGGAAAGGGCAACCAGAACCCACGTCAAAATCATCGAAAATGCGGCCTGAGCAGACCACCCAAAATGATGTACGACATAGGCGCTCATTAAGCCGGTTAGGAGCTCCACTCCAGGGTAGCGAATTGAGATGCTGGTTTTACAATTTGCACACTTTCCGCGCAAGAACAGATAACTTAATAGAGGAACGTTTTGCCAAGCCGCAATCGGCTGTTTGCAGTTTCCACAGTGAGATGCTGGTCGAACTATTCCAGGGGGTTTTTCCCCCTCGTAGCTATTGTCATTGATCCATTCATGGGATTGAGCAGTCCATTGATATTTAAGCAAATTGGGGTAGCGGAATATTACTACATTTAGAAAACTACCAACAAGCAAACCCAAGCCGCAGCCAAGAATTGTGTGTGCCAAAGCCGGTAGCCTTGCGATATCTTCAAGCATTGTTGTGTTCTTATCGAGGTATAAAGGTAACGATAATCAAATCTAGAAGACTGAAGCCATTTTGAAAATGGGCATGTACATTGCTAACACCATCGTTCCGATAATCGTACCAAGGAATACAATCATAACGGGTTCAATAATACTCGCCATGGCGTCTACGGCATCGTCGACCTCCCGTTCGTAGAACTCAGCTACCTTGTCCAACATGAGTTCTAGTTCACCTGACTCTTCACCGCTTGAGACCATTTGTAGCATCATATTGGGAAATACTTTGGTGGCAGCCATAGAGTTTTCCAAGCTACGCCCCGTGCTAACATCATTTCTTACATCTTCGACAGCTTTTTGATACACCCGATTACCCGTAGACGCACCAACTGTCTTCATTCCATCAACGAGGGGCACGCCTGCACTAAAGATAATGGCAAGTGTCCTTGAGAATCTAGCCAATGCAGATTTTTTCAAGACTGGCCCGATCCCAGGGAGTCTGATGAGTAATTTATCCATTGCAAATTGCATTTTTTCCGATCTTTTATAGGTGTACATAAACACAGAAACGATCACTATAACTACGGCCAAAAACACATACCACCGAGATTGTAACCACTGCGACATATCCACGATTACCCTCGTTAGAGTAGGTAAATCAGCGCCGACACCCTGAAATAATACTTCAAACTGAGGGATCACAAACAGCAATAATAGAACACTTACTATTACTGAAATAAACAGTACGATGATGGGATACATCATGGCTGACTTAACCTTACTTTTAATCGCCTCCAACTTTTCATTGTAGGTTGCAACCCGGTCTAACATGGTATCCAGCTTACCTGATTCTTCGCCAGCTTCAGTTAAGCTGGTGAACAGGCGATTGAAGTGTTGAGGGTGTTTTGCGAGTGACACGCTGAGTGCATTTCCTGACTCAACATCCCGGCTTAGATCAAGCATCAACTTTTCCATTGAGCCATTTTCGTGCCCTTTACCAATAGCGCGTAAAGTTTGCGCTATGGGAATGCCTGCTGAAATCATCGTTGCCATTTGACGTGAAGCGAAGCTGATGTCGACAGGTTTGATTGCTTTAACATTGGAGAATAGAGGCTTTGCCTTACGCTTAATCTTTGTGACCCGAATCCCTCTTTGCCGCAGAAGTGCACGAGCTTGAGCGAGCGTAGGGGCTTCTAGATCGCCACCAGCTTTAACTCTTTGCTGATTAACGCCTTCCCATATGAATTCGATTATTTTCTTTTGTTTCTTAGCTGCCATGTCTATGTTTCATTTTAATTTTGTTCGATTAGCTCTAAAGCGTCGTTATTCAGCAAATACACTCTGTTTCTTGAAAATATTGCGGTTAAACATTGGTGACCCGTTCGATCTCCTCTAAAGAAGTGATGCCTTCTTTAACCTTTATCAATCCCGCAGCTCGCAGGTCTAACGTTCCTTCAATAGCTGCCTGCTTTTCGATATCTTGCTCGGTGCAACCTTCCATAATGAGTGTTTTGATATCTTCGCTGATCGGCATCACTTGGAAGACGCCTGCGCGGCCTTTATAGCCCTCTGTACAGTTTGAACAACCGTCAACATTGGGCTGGAATATCTCAAGCTCGCTTAGTTGACTCTCTATAAAGCCAGCTTCAATCAATGCCTTTCCCGGTACATTTGACTTGGTTCTGCACTGTGTGCAAAGTTTACGTACTAATCGTTGCGCCACGATTAAATGGACTGCCGATGCTACGTTGAACGCTGGCACGCCCATATTTAACATTCTAGTCAGTGTCGAAGGTGCATCGTTGGTATGTAATGTGGACAAAACCATGTGGCCGGTTTGTGATGCCTTAATAGCAATTTCAGCTGTTTCTAGGTCACGAATCTCACCCAACATAATTATGTCCGGATCTTGTCTAAGAAACGCTCTTAACGCGTCAGCAAAACCCATGTTGGCTTTTTCGTTAATATTTACTTGAGTGATTCCGGGGAGCTGAATCTCGACGGGGTCTTCAACAGTAGAGATATTCAACGCGGGACTATTCAGCATATTCAAAGCTGAATATAGTGTGACGGTTTTACCACTACCCGTTGGGCCGGTAATTAAGACCATACCATAAGGTCTTTTTACAACTTTCTGGTACAGCGTGAGTTGAGCTTCTGTGAATCCTAGTACCGAAAGATCCAAGTTTGCGGCGCTTGAATCCAATATTCGCATTACAACCTTTTCGCCGTAGACTGTTGGCAGGGTATTGACACGAAAATCAAATGCCTTACTTTTCGAGATTTTTAATTTGACTCGACCATCTTGCGGGATTCTTCGTTCTGCGATGTCTAATCGCGCGATGATCTTAATCCTAGCAATAATTCTCGGTGCGAACGAAATTGGTTGCGTCGTTATGGCGTGTAGGATGCCGTCAATTCTAAATCGAATTCTTATCTCTTTTTCAAACGGTTCAACGTGAATATCCGAAGCTCCGCGGTTGATTGCATCGACCAAAATCTTATTAACGTATTTGACGATAGGGGCTTCATTTGGGTCAAAATCCGTCTCGTTCTTATCGTCATCTTGATCTTCGTCAGTGATGTCTAGCTCAACTTCGCCTTCACCCAAAAAATCTTCTAACGAGCCGCCGTCATCTGCCTCTAAGAGCGTGGCAACCACCTTTTCCAGTGCGGCGAGTTCAACTTGTATCGGGATGATCTGCATTCCCGTATAAAATTTGATTTCGTCCAACGCCGCCTTGTTGGTTGGGTCTATCATCGCCACGAACAGGTTCTTGCCATGGCGATAAAAAGGCAAAACCATGTGCCTTTCTACTAGTTTATATTCAATTATATCAGTGGGAAAAACTTCAGGGTCCAGCGCCTCTAAGTCAAACAAAGGGGTTCCAAATTTACTCGATAGTTCCTTGCTGAGACTCGCGCTGCTGATGAGTTTACGACTGAAGACCTCTCGGATAATTTCTTTGGCATCTTGATGATTACTGCTGATGCGGGCGAGGTCTTCCCTTGGAACCAGTTCAAGGTTGGCAAGGGTTTGTGCTATTGGAGGAAGTAGCTGATTCAATTTTGGAATTATCTATAAAACGATCTTGTTTCGTCCTTCAGTATAGAGCAATTTCTTTTCTAAAATAAGTTTCTTAGCCATTAACTTTCAATTATTTTCAATGTTTACAATGCTTAAGCTCAACTATCTCACCACGGGTTTAAGTCTACAACTTCTAAAATTTCAGCATTATTTGAATCTATTAACACACTAAGATCGCGTTTTTTGCAGGTCAAAGGAAGATAGGCAATTTCCATTGACGCATCTTTGTATTTCGATATCAATGAGTCGATTTCACTTTTCTTGTTCGGGTTTTTATCAAATAGGTTGGTGACAGGCTGAAGTTTTTCTTTAACCTTTGATTGAGCATCCGAGTAAGGGATGTAATATTTAGGAGTCTGGGCAATGTCATCACCGCCTAATGACGAATTGAATACGAGATCATTCCGTTCCTCGCGGTCCGAAGGCAGCTCGGCAGCAGCCCAACTAGGGCCGGTATAGCTTACAGACCTAAATGCTGGAAATTTCGCTGCGGATAGCTTAGTCGCATCTAAATCGTTTGCATGAACGGTCTCAAAGCGATCAACTACAAATACTAAAAATGTGGGCCTTACCTTTGCAACAGTGTAGACCCCATAAGTGAGTGCTGCGATTTGAATAAGCAAAATAATCAACAAATCGAATTTTAATTCAGGTTTTTTGGGATTAAAAACCACAAACGTAAGCAAGGGCCCCAGACAAATATCGACGGCCATTATGATTAGGAAAATTTCAGTAACCCCTGTAGCGCTGGCAAAATGCCCTGGATACCATAGGTAGAAGACGATGGCGATCGTCGTCATTGCCACTAAAACCGAAGCTGCTAAATGGAGAGCCGCCGCATGGGCTCGACTGTTAACTTTATTAAGATTAATCATGTGATGATAGGTTTGAAAAGTAATAGATGACTAACTCCTTGTAACTCATGTGTTTGATTGCTGCACTATTATTAGCATAGATTATCAAACAACATAAAACTTAGCCATGCCTATATAGAATGTACTGTCGTTGTCACCAAAGAGTCTTAATTCTGCTCAATGATCTTTGTATTGTTTTGCACTTGGTATTATTTGACAGGCGGTCATTGATAGCTTGTAACTCAAGGATTGTCATCGTTTTCCCACAACCTATATTTAATAACCTCAAGGAGAAAATGACCAATCACGGGCCATGGCTCTATTAGATATCGATACCCTAGCCGACTAGGAGCCTTAAACAACCTATATGCCCACTCTAGGCCTATATTTCCCAAGAACCGTGGTGGGGTAGGTGTGGCATTAGCGATATAGTCAAAGTAGCCACCAATAGGCATAATCACTTTCGCTTTCAATTTGAAACTGTTGTCCAGAATCCATTGTTCTTGTGTTGGCATTCCCATCCCAACCAATAGGAGATCCGTGTTAAATTCATTTATCTTGTTGATTGCAGATACCGTTGCACCAGGTTCTCTACTTTGTGTTAAATATCCATGATGACTTGAAAATTTGACGTTCGGGTACTTACTATGCAACTGCTGGTGAGCAGTGTTAATGTTGTCTTTCGATGTGCCTAGTAAAAAAACGCGCCATTGGTGTTGATGTGCTTGCTTGAAAATCTGATTGTCCCAATCTAGAAAAGTAGTTCTCCAACTCCGTTTAACGGGATGCCCTAAAGCACGAAGCATTGTAATCATTGGCATGCCGTCAAGCCAGATTAACGCAGACTGGTCCATGTATGATTGCATCGCGTCATCCTTCCGACATAAAGCCAAACTATGGAGGTTGTGGTGGGCAAGACAAACTGATTCACCTGATCCCTGGTCTATCCATTGGTGGATGTGTTTTTCTATATCAGCAGGATGACCTGTGCGAAACGTGTGCCCAAAAAGATGAATATTTAGTAAATTGTCCATTAGGCGACTTTCTAGATTAGCTCTTTATTTATAGGGATAGACAAGGTGACCTCTGTAGCCGGATAACTTACCAAACTGTTGATACGCATAAATCAAGTATTGAAATCTTTGAGGTTTATTTCTGAAATAACTGATAGAGAGCAATAGTGAGATTATCAGAATAAGCCCCAGCCGAGAATACTGTTTAATTTTTTCAATGGCGCGTACTTTATGCATCATGTTTATTCGAGCGAGTCCTATCCCTATTCTAAACGCACGTTTTCTAGCCCAGTCATAGCTCATTCTTTCAATCGGGATGACCTCATAGCTAACAGCATTGCGAGAATAAGCAAGCGTTGCTCCAATCTCGCTCATTCTGTGCAGATACTCCGTATCTCCTCCGCCGGTTAATGCGAATTCATGGTCAAATTTTGCATTGTTACTTTTGAGGTAAAAGTGCTTTGTGATCAAAAGATTATCGGTTGAAACGAGGCGCTTACAAATCCCATCGTCTTCGGCCGGTTCGTAATAGAAAACACTGTTCTTTAACATCCATTCTTCAGGAGGCGCTTGGAAAACCGGGAGTTTTCTCCCGCCTATTAAATCAGCTTTGGTAGCTTCTTGAGTTTTGAGAAATTCTAGCAACCAATGAGTCGAGACTATTTCATCGTCATCGACCATGACTAATATGTCTGCATTCAACTTGTCAAATGAAAGGCTGAGGAGGGCGTTGCGCGTATAAGAAATTCCTCTTTCGGAGACGCCAATAAAATGAATGTCAAACCTACCGGCAGCACTGCGAGCCTCAAGGTTTTTCTCCGTTTCGCTACCCCAACCTTCATTATCAGCTACACCAATTTCTAATTGAACATTTTCTGGGAGCTCAATTTGGTCGATAGAACGCAGTAGCCTTAACAAAGATCGAGTTCGTTTGAAAGTGGGGATCCCGATAACTACCAGAAACGTATTCATCAAAGTTGCAAGCCTAACTCTTGTTTTCTGTTTTTCATTTAATTAACCGAATATGACTATGCCGAAATCAGACTAACAATGAAGTAACTATAGTTTCGGGTTAGCAAGAGTTGCTAAGGCATTTATAAATGCTTTATTGTATTTGAAGCATAGCGCAATATAAGTAGCTGCTCCGATTATGCCTCCCAGAATCATTCGAGCATAAGTCTGGTCCATATTAGCAGTAAGGAAAATGGCAGTCAGCCCAGATATCACAGAGAGTATTGTTGGTGATAAAAACTGACTTAAATATTCTCGCAAACTGGCGCCGCTCATCGGCCTAACCAAGAAGAACCATTGAGGAATAAATTGTATCGCCATTATGGCCAACATGCCGCTGGAAATACCCATTAGCCCCCAATTTGATGCAATCAGCATGATCGGGAGAATGATAATGGCGAGAATGACGTTCCATCTAAAAATCAAACTAACTTGGCCTAATGCCAACGCTAGGCTGCCTACGGGGTTACCGGTTGAGCGTATTGCTGCCCAAACCGCCAGTATTTGAAGATATACGGTTGAGTCCTCCCATTTTTGCCCAAAAAGCAGACTAATGATCTCTGGGGCGTAGAATGCAATGAAGGTGTAAATGGGGAAGTTTATGGATGAAGTTAGGTGTATGCTTTTTAAGTAAGCTTTCTTGAGACGAGTGGTATCATTTTGAAGTCTGGCCATCACAGGAAGTCCAACCTGCGTGACAATTGGGTTGATCAGCCCAGCAACTTTCATATTAAGATCTCTTGGCAGAGTGTAGTAGCCCATAGTTTGTGTGCCAATTACTTTGCTGCCAATGAAGACATCCGCTTGAGAGTGCAGGGAGTTGGCTAGATTATTACCCATCATAATTAAGCCATACCTTAGAAAGCCTCCGATTTCAGAGATGGCTAAATGGAGTTTTGGTTGCCAAGTTCTTGTGAGGAATGCCCAAGATAGCAAGGTGTTTGACATGGAAAAAGATACAAGGCTGGCACCAAAAGAATAAATTCCGTAACCCATTCTCAAGGCGGTAATCAATATTACAAAGCTGATTAATGTGCTAACGAGTTCAATCTTTGTCAATGAGGCAAAGTTTAACTCCTTTTGAGCAAGTATTCTTAGCTGTAACGACAATGAGCTTATAAATATTGCCAGGGCTGCCGATATCGAAAGCCAGTGAAGGCTAGGTGTTTGATAAAGGTGGCTGATTGTTTGGCTAATTCCCACCAAAAAT
>CAJQNY010000145.1 GCA_905479805.1 uncultured Arenicella sp. | reverse complement strand
TCTTGCCCTTCTCCAAACAACTGCTTAAAACCACTAAAGCAACACGCCATCGGGTGGCGGCGAGCGTCGATAATTTTCGCATTTGGGAGAATCATTTTGATCAACCCTATGTGGAAGAAATTGTTGGGCATCTTATCTATAAAGAACGGAGCGTCTTGTCGATAAATTTTGGTTTGCTCCATAAATTGATCACCAAAACGCTCGAAATAGGAATCTTCTAATTCACCTAAAATTCTTGGGTACTGAGGGATTTCTTCTTGCTCGGATCTACCTCGCAAACGCTTTGCCAAGTCCAATATATTGTGCAGCTCCATGGTGCCATCTACCTTAGAATGCGACGCTAATATTTGCTCTAACAACGTTGAACCTGCACGCGGTAGGCCGACCACAAAAATAGGGTCAGGTGCTTTGCAACCTACGTCAGGGTGACTTTCAAACAAGGGCTTCTTACAGACTGCTATTTGTGAATCTACTCGTTTTTGTAATTGTTCCCGGGAATGATGTGTTTCAGGAAGTTTGAGTTCATTCCCTCGGCTGTAGTATTCGAAGGACTTTTCGAAATCGCCTTTATCTTCAAACGCCTTACCTAGAGCAAAACAAACTTGGATGCGATCGATCAATTCAATCGTATCTGACGCTTCAACACGCTGCATCTGTTTGATTTCTTTTTGTTCAAACTTGTAAGATTTGGAGTTAGCCAAACTCCAATAGGCGTCGCCGTGATCACTCTTTAATTCATAAGCCATTTTGAACGCAGATATCGCTTCATCATTCTGACCCTGAGCATTGTAGATATGCCCCAAGGAAATCGACAGAAGATAGCTCGTCGGATCTTTACTAATCAAATGTTGAAAATGCTCAATTGCCTCGTCATTCAGTCCTACACCAAAACAGGCTGATGCCAATACCGGTCTGGTTTTATCTCGGGCTTCTGGAAATTTATCAAAAATCTTTTTAGCTTGATCATAGGCATGGCGAAAACGTTGACGACGCAGAAGCAAATGAGCGTATTGAATATTGGCATCAATATGATCCGGCTCAAACTCACAGGCGCTTTCTAATAGAAACTCGGCATCGTCAAGAATATTATTTCGGTTGGCTATTTCCGCCAACAAACGCATTCCTTCGACATGCGTTTTATTGCTTTTAAGAAAATACCGGCATAAACGTTCTGCATCTTCTAACTGATTATTCGCGAGATAGCTAATCACCGTGATCAATTCATCCGGCAAAGTCTCAAAAAAGGCCACCTGTTTTTCCGCTTCTAAGTATTTATCACTGCCCGCGCGTTTATACATTTGTGCCAACAACTTCCAACTCTCAACAAGAGAGGGGTCATACCCTACGGCTCTCTCTAGCGCTTGCCCAGCAGGGTTTGGTTGACTAAGCGCAAGATAATTAATACCTATTTCCTGATGTGCTCGACCAAATGATGACTCGGCCTCCAATACTCTATTCAAGAGCGAGATGGATTCTTTATGAGCACCTTTAACGCGCAAAATTACGGCGTGTAAATACACCGCCTGGAAGTTATCCGGCTCAGAATCCAAAATCTGTTTAACCAAACTTTCAGCGCCTTCTTTATCTCCAGACTGGAGTAGTGCTTGGGCTTGTCGTACTGGGTCGTTAGTGGAAGAAGTAGTATTCAAAATATAATTGGGTCAACTCGAAAGGTTTTGGACAAGTTCATTACGCTACAGTCCGGACAAAAAAATAAGGGCGAATCGAAATTCGCCCTTATTTAAACACAACTTGGTTTTACTTAACCAAATAATTTTCCAATTATCTGAAGAAGTAAGAGAACCTTGCGCCAATAGTGCGAGGACGAAGTGTAGATGCTTCAGCAGTAAACTTACCCGCTGTTTGCACTACAAGACCTTCTTCACTAGTTAGGTTGTTGATAAATACTTCAGCTGACCATTTCTCGTTAGAAAGTCCGGCGCTTAAGTTTATCGTTGTGGCTGCTTCATTCACGAAACGAGTGTTCGCTGGCAATGATCCGGCAGAAGTATTAACCGTACCAAATTGACCGCCTTCGTTTTGAGTCTGTAGACCAGAACCTCGGCCGTAGGCCAATACGCTTGTGTCATCGAAGAAAGCTGCGCTTCCAACAATTCCAGCTACGCTATCACCACGATGAGTTAAGCCCGCAGAGAAGTAACCTTCTGAGCCGCCAAAACTTTCAACACTGAAGTCATAACGAGCTCTCAAGTTACCTGAGAAAGACGGAGCGAGTGGTAATTCAGAGCCGACTGGCACTGCAACACCTTGAAGCTGCGGATTCAAACGAGTGATCTCAGTATCTAGCAAGCTAAGTGCACCAGAAATAGTCCAGTTGTCCGTTGCTGCATACTGGAAATCAGCATCCAAACCAGTTGCATCAGCATCACCGACGTTCTCCATAAATACTAAGAAGGCTACGTTAGATGGGTCGAAACGAGATACCTGAAGATTTTCAATCTCGGTCGTGTACAAAGAAGCATTCAGACGTAAACGGCCGTCCAAGAAGTCACCTTTCATACCAACTTCATAGTTAGTCAACGTATCTGTAACCGCTACAGCAGGAACAACATAGCCGTCATACACACCGCGTTGGTTTGCCGCTAGCTGACCAGCGTTACGATTTTGTGTCGCAGGTCGATAACCTTCTGAGACAATACCGTAAATCAATACATCGTCATTCAGCTGATAATCCAATGCAAACTTGAAGATAGTATCTGATTCATTGGTTGAGCCATCTGGCTCAATATCGCTAACGTCCAATGTGCCAGCTTGAATCGCTGCTAACGTTGCCGCATTGCTACCACCACCACGGAACAAGTCTCTTGCACCATTCGGGCTCGTCGCATTCAGGATCAGATTGCCATCACCTGTTGCATTAAATTGACCCAAAGTTTGTAAGCGAGTTGTTACATCATTACTAAACGCATTTGAGTTACAGCGACCGTCGGCAGTTACAACAGCATTACCAAAACCAGCGCCTGCAGGAGCGCCTGGAACACCAGGTACGCCATAGCGACAACCAAACGAGAAGTTAGATGCGCCTTGCAAAGCGGACTCTAAATCGTAGTAACGTGCACTAATTGATGCACTTAACTTATCGTTGATATCAAAAGCGATCTCACCAAAAAATGCAGTCTCTTCTTCAGTACGAGTAAAGTCATTAAAGAAGGTGGTTAGTGGTCCACGTGGTCCACTAGTAACGGTTCCTGGCGTATTAGGAATAGTCGTATTGCCGACTTGGAATGGGTTGCCCGAACCGAAGTAGTTGACCAAATGCTCACTAAACGCGTCGCCTGTAGATGCGTATTGAAATTCGCCAATATGGCTTGTTTCAACGTCATTGTAATAAGCACCAGCAATCCATCGAACTCGTTGATCTTCATCTGAAGCGATGCGAATCTCGTGAGTCGTTCTTTCGTTAGTACTTGCGTCAGCGTATTGCTTAACAGGGTTGAAACAATTATTAACCGCGTTTGCCTTATCACCTGAGTAGATATTACCACTACATAGATAGTAACTAATGTAACCACCACCGTTATTGTAATGCGTGTAATCGATGATTGAATCAACTTCTCGATCTAAGTAACCACCCGTGTAAACAAGATCTAAGTTGCCTACTCGACCTTCAACAGTCCAAGTGGTCAAACCAAAATCATCAACATTTCGCTCAGGCGAGAATTTTCGTGAGCTTTCAGTGCCACCCAGGCTTGGATCTACTACAAAAGAACCCTTAACATCAAGTTCTTGTTGCGTATGTTGAACCAACAAACTCCAATCATCAGCAATATCAAACGCTAAACCAAC
>CAJQNY010000144.1 GCA_905479805.1 uncultured Arenicella sp. | reverse complement strand
TGAACGAAGTTGTGTTTGAGAATGTACGCGTTCCGGCGGAAAATATGATCGGGTCTGAGAATCAAGGGTGGACTTACGCCAAAGCACTCCTTGCTCATGAACGAACGTCCATTGCGGGTGTTGCAGATTCTAAGCGTTGGTAAAATGACATCAAAGAGATTGCTAAATCACAAACGAATGCAGCTGGACCATTGCTGAATGACCCTCTGTATCAAAAGCGCCTATCCGATATAGAAATTGAACTAAAAGCACTCGAGTACACCGAGCTGCGAGTTATTGCTTCGCTTTCTTCCGGTGCTACGCCAGGGCCTGAATCGTCTTTGTTAAAAATCAAAGGCACAGAGATTCAACAGCTGTTACAAGAACTGCGCATGGAGACTATTGGTGCTCACTCGGGATCACTGACTCAAGAAGATTTCAGCAGTGAGTTACAACAGTTTGGGTCGGTTGCTCGCCAGGGTTATATGTATGGCCGCGCCGCGACCATTTATGGTGGATCTAACGAAGTGCAGCGCAACGTGATTGCCAAAGCCGTACTGGGTGTTTAATAGCTTTGCTTTTGACTTAGTCCTCGATAGAACAGATTTAGCAGATAGAACAGATTTTACAGAGAAGCCCTCTGGAGTAATAAAATGAATTTTGAATTTAATGAAGAACAAAAAATGCTCAAAGAGAGCATGCATCGCTGGTTTCAAGACAATTACAGTTTCGAACAGCGCCGTATAATCGCTGACAGTGAAGAAGGTATCAGCCGTGAACATTGGTCGACTTTCGCTGAGTTAGGTTGGTTGTCTATACCTTTCTCTGAAGACCATGGTGGCTTTGGCGGGAACGTTATTGATATCGCAGCCATGATGGAGGAATTCGGCAAGGTGTTGTTGCTTGAGCCCGCAATTTCGTCACTCATACTATTTGGTGGCTTATTAGAGTCTGGTTCCAATAAAACATTGGCCGCTTCTACTATTCCGCAGATTATCGACGGAAGCCTATTAGGGTCACTAGCAACCTATGAACCACAGGCGCGATATGACTTGAGTGACATCGCCACCACTGCTAACGCTGATGGTGATAACTACATATTAAATGGTCAGAAATCAATTGTATTGGGTGGCGCGCACGCCGATCAATTTATTGTGTCCGCACGTACCAGTGGTGGGCAAACAGACGAAGCCGGGATAAGTCTCTTCGTACTTAATCGTGATCAAGTAATAATTTCAACTCAACGCATGATGGATGGCCAAGTTGTGGCTGACATCGTTTTGGATAGCGTTAAGGTGCCATCGGCTAATCTTGTGAGCAAGGTGGACGCCGGGTATGACTTGCTAGTGTCGACACTGCAAACAGCTAATGTGGCCTTGAGTGCAGAATCGGTCGGCATCATGAACGTTCTTAATCAAACGACTATTGAATACACTAAAACGCGTAAGCAATTCGGTGTACCGATTAGTTCGTTTCAAGTATTACAACATCGGATGGTTGATACGTTTATGGCCTGCGAGCAAAGTAAGTCTATGTTGTATGGAACCTTGTGCGAATTAACGGATGACACTACGACAGATCATGAGCGTGCGATGGCGGTGAATGCGTTACGTACGTTGATAGCGCGTAACGGTAAACTTATCGGTGACGAAGCGATTCAAATGCACGGTGGCATGGGGATAACCGATGAGCTCGACGTAGGGCATTATGTTAAGCGTCTGTTGATGATTAACTTGATTTTCGGTAATGGTGATTTTTATCAAAAGCGCTATAACCAGCTTGCCTACGGCTAGTTATGAAAACCTATTAGGGTTGAATTAAATCGACCTACGAAAGCCTGCCAAATTTTTGGTGGGCTTTTTTATTGGCCAAAGATTTATTGGCCAAAGATTTATTGGCTAAAGAAATGCCGGGTTGCATCATCGGTCGGGAAGAATGCTTCAATCCTAAGCTCGTCGGCAGTGATGTCCTGGGCGGTACCAAAAGTAGAGATTACAGAGAATAGACTGAGACTAAATTCACTCCCTGGAAAAACAAATTCAAGCGGCAAGATAGGTAATAAACTGATATTCGGGTTCTCTTCAGGCATGTCGCCGACTATGGATTCCAAGGTTTTAAATTTGTCAATTAACTCGGTGTCACCTGAGTCAATAGTTTCTCGCCTTAAGCGTCTGAACAATGCGCTACCCACTTCGTCCCAATTGCTGATGTACTGGCGCAAACCTTTTGGGTGCAAAGAAAATAGGGCAAGATTATGACTGCCATCATCGCCAATATCTGACCACATCTGTTCGCCCTGACCGGCAAAATCAAACAAGGCTTCTGCTGCTTGGTTTTTCATCTTGATGTTCCACAAGCGATCCAACACTATGGCCGGAAAGGGGTTATGGTGATCCAGCATATCTTCGAGTACTTTCATTACTGGACGCATCGTTGGCTCGCTTAAGGCTTTTTCTGAGAATGCGCTCGCGAAGCCCGCCGAATTCAATATTTGATTGCGGTCTCGTAAGGGCACATCCATCGCTTCGGATAGCCGCAAGACCATTTCACGACTCGGCTTACTACGCCCAGTTTCCAACCAGCTTACGTGTCTTTGTGAGACCTCAGCTGACACAGCTAGATCCAGTTGTGACATCTTTTTGCAGCTACGCCAATATTTTAGGGTTTGTCGAAAGTCGCCTTGTTTAAATTGTTGATTTACGGTCATGAACGTCGATTTCCTGTTGATTATCTCTGTATTAATACCCGTTTTGGTTATTATTTCAATAACCTCTCAGGTAATTGATTTGATTTAGGCTATGCAGGAAACTGGCATCGGTTAGCAAATATTAGCTTTCTAAACATTCAGATTGGAGTCAATTATGAACAGAAAAACCTTAGCAATAGCATTGCTCATTCCCTTTCTTGTATTAACCGCCTACACCATTCAACAGGTAGGCTATATTGGTATTTTCGATTATCAACTACATAGCCCGGCTGGATGGCAAGTGATTGTGGATCTGGTGATTGCCTGTGTTCTTGTGCTGACATGGCTAATTCCAGAAGCAAAGCGAGAGGGGCGTAACCCTTGGACTTGGGTTGTTATAACTGTGTTTGCTGGATCCATCGGGCCTTTGTTATATTTGGTGACTAGTAAATCAAAACGAACGTAAACTCAAGTCAGCGTAAATAGAAACCGACATAAATTAGAGAACCATGCAAATTGTAATATCACTAGCGCTGCTAGTTGCAGCCGTCATTCACATAATGCCATTGTTAGGCGTTTTGGGTGCTGATAAATTGAAG
>CAJQNY010000143.1 GCA_905479805.1 uncultured Arenicella sp. | reverse complement strand
CTCAAACATAATGCACAGTTCTTTATTGAGTTTTTTGCTCTTGATTTAATTATGGAGGACGGCGAGTGCCGTGGAGTCATCGCCATCGACATGGCGTCTGGAGAAATTCACCGCTATCGAGCGAAGAAGGTTGTGCTAGCGACCGGTGGTTACGGAAGAGCTTATTTTTCATGTACTTCAGCACATACGTGTACCGGCGACGGTAACGCGATGGTGTTGCGAGCAGGTTTGCCTTTGCAGGACATGGAGTTTGTACAATTTCATCCTACTGGTATTTATGGCGCGGGTTGTTTGATTACCGAAGGTGCACGCGGGGAAGGGGGCTATCTCACCAATTCAGATGGTGAGCGTTTTATGGAACGATATGCACCGAATGCGAAGGATCTAGCATCACGTGATGTTGTGTCACGTTCAATGACCATCGAAATTAATGAGGGACGCGGCGTGGGAGCAGATAGTGATCATATCCATTTGCACCTTGAGCATTTAGGGCCTGAGTTACTCGAAGAGAGGCTTCCGGGAATATCTGAGTCTGCAAAAATATTTGCAGGGGTAGATGTGACTAAAGCGCCTATCCCTGTATTGCCAACCGTACATTACAATATGGGTGGAATTCCAACCAATTATCATGGTGAAGTACTTACCTTAAAAGATGGTGATCCAGATAGTGTGGTACCAGGCTTGATGGCAATTGGTGAAGCGGCATGCGTATCGGTCCATGGGGCAAACCGATTGGGCTCGAACTCATTATTAGATCTAATTGTGTTTGGCAGAGCAGCTGCGTTACGGGCTAAAGAAACAGTTAATCCGGATGAGACGATTCCTTCTATCCCAAGCAATGCAGGTGAGGCTACGTTGGAGCGTCTGGATAAGCTTCGATATGCTGAGGGATCAAGAGCGACTGCTGAGATTCGACTTGAAATGCAACGCACGATGCAAGCACATTGCGCGGTTTTCAGAACCGGCGATGTGATGAATGAGGGCGTTAAAAAGATGGCAGCAACGGCTGATAGTTTCACTGATATAGGAACCAGCGATCGCGGATTGATTTGGAATACCGATTTAATTGAAACGCTGGAGCTTGAGAACTTGCTCGACCAAGCAGTCGTTACTATGAATTCAGCTGCTAACCGTGATGAAAGCCGCGGTGCGCACGCTCGTGATGACCTGCCTGATAGAGATGACGAGAATTGGATGAAGCATACTCTAACGTGGTGTGATGATAAGCATCAAACTAAGATTGATTATCGACCCGTGCATAGTTACACGATGACGGATGATATTGAATATATTAAACCCAAACCACGTGTCTATTAGGCAGAGTATTCACGCCGGCAGGGCATTCGCAATAGATGTAGAAACGCAATAAGCAGAATTATAGGTTTACAAAATGGCTGAATTTTCTTTACCAAAGAACTCAAAGATCACTAAAGGCAAGCATTTTCCGGCACCGGAAGGCACCAAGAATGTACGTACGTTTAAGGTGTATCGCTGGTCGCCAGATGATGATCAAAACCCACATACCGATACCTATGAAGTTGATATGTCTACCTGTGGACCCATGGTTTTAGATGCGTTGATCAAGATTAAAAATGAGATTGACCCAAGTTTAACGTTTCGTCGTTCATGCCGAGAAGGTATCTGTGGGTCTTGTTCAATGAACATTGATGGTACCAATACACTGGCTTGTACCAAGGCAATTGAAGAATGTAGTAATGATGTGAAAGTTTATCCATTGCCACACATGTCCGTAGTCAAAGATTTGGTTCCGGACATGACACATTTTTATGCACAATATGCCTCTGTTGAGCCTTGGTTAAAAACCAAAACACCTGTTTCACCTTCGGCTGAAAGGCTTCAATCTAAGGAAGACAGAGAGAAGCTGGATGGCTTATACGAGTGTATTCTCTGCGCATGTTGTTCTACTAGTTGCCCGAGCTATTGGTGGAATAGTGATAAGTACTTAGGTCCTGCGATCTTATTGCAGTCGTATCGTTGGTTGGCTGATAGCCGAGACGAAGCGGCTGGTGAACGTTTAGATGATTTAGAGGATCCGTTTAAGTTGTATCGTTGTCATACCATCATGAACTGCACCAATACCTGTCCTAAAGGCTTGAATCCTGGCTTAGCAATTGCCGAGATCAAAAAGATGATTGCTGAGAGAGCGTTATAGACAGATCATTGGCTTGGTCAAGTCACACTAAACTTAGCAGCAATTAATGGACAGGAATCAAATCGTTTGGCGTTGCCGGCGTGGGGTTAGAGAGCTCGATGTTTTGTTTGGTCGCTTCCTCGATACAGAATACGATTTGTTGAGCCAGCAGCAGCAGGCTGATTTTGCGAGGCTATTGGAAGTGCAAGACCCAACAATTATGGATTGGTTGTTTGGTCGGAGCCCTCCGCAAGACGAATTCAAGGGATTGATAACGCGATTGCAAGAGCTGTCAGGACTTTCTTAATAGAGTAACACCCGAACTAGATGTTGCTTTGTCTTCGCCGAGTTTAATTTGTTTTAGAATGTCCATGTTCATCGTTATCGCAATCTCGTTCCTGAAAGCTCTCGATAATAAGATTGGCCAAATAAACATGCAAAGGCGAATTTTTAGTTCTCACATGTTGGACCAGTGACAGAGCATCGATTTTAAGATTAATATCATCTTCCAAAGGCTTGAGAACGAAGTGATCGGAAACCAAGTTCGAGTCTATTAATCGATCCGACGCGATCATTAACATGTCGGTTTCTCTCAGGGTTTCTAGGCACATCAATAGGTTGGTACTCAGAAAGGGCACATTGGATAGAATCCCAAATGACGCGAATAATTTCTGCATATCTTCCTTAGTTGTCTCAAAATTTGGAAAATAGACAGCCATGTGTTGATATTTGCGCCGCTGTTCTAAGGTAATCCGTTTTACCGACGCTAAGGGATGATCGTTGCGCATATAGAGCACCGGATGAATATCCATTAATTTGCGGGCAATGAAATCGTCCCCATGTTGTTTGCGAGCCACGATCGCAAAATCTAGGCTGCCACTGCGTAATCGATCTTCATAACTTGTGTCCAAATTTTGGCTCAATAACATTAACTTTGGAGCCTGCGTTCTGAGCTTGTTGATGAAGGAGGGCATGCCAACGCTGGCTGAAGCGCCGAGAGTGCCGATAGAAATTGTTTCAGCCGTGTTTGCGGGATCGAACTCCGTATTGGTAACCATTAACTCCGTCAACTGACTCAGGATATCGTTCACCGGCCGTTCAAGCTTTAAGGTCTTTGGCGTCGGCGTTAATCCATGCGACGAGCGGACAAAAAGCTCGTCTTCTAAAAGGATGCGCAGGCGATTGAGTGTTTTGCTCATTGCTGGCTGCGTAACGAAAAGACGCTCGGCCGCTCTAGTGACATTCTTTTCTTGCATGAGTACTTGATATGCAACCAAGAGATTGAGATCTATACGTGAAAGAGGGTCTTGCACAATCTTCTCCTAAAGAAGTGGTATGGCGTTGTTATAATTTTAGGTTATGTATAAAGGGAATGTAAGTGCTCTCGATTCATTTCAGCTCTATTCATTTTAGGTGGCTGATATACTTAATGGGATAGCGACTTTAGCTCTTCCACTCTCGAATGGGTGCGTGACTTACGAAGTTGTTTGGAGTGAGGATTGTGTCCACAGGGTGATCGTGCATGTCGGGATAATCAAGCGTGTAATGCAGACCCCTGCTTTCTTTGCGGGTGAGGGCACATTCAATAGTCAAGTTTGCGATGGTTGCAAGGTTACGCAGTTCAATTAAGTCATTATTGACTCGAAAGTTGCCGTAATATTCGATAATTTCCTCTTGCAGAAGCAGCGCTCTATTGTGCGCACGTTCCAGTCGTTTGTTAGTGCGCACGATGCCCACATAGTCCCACATGAAGCGTCGTAACTCGTCCCAGTTATGTGAAACTACAATTTGTTCATCCGGGTCGGCGACTTGGCTTTCATCCCAATCTGGCAAATTTGGTATTTCTTGATTGTCCTTTTTTAGTCGTTGGCGTATATCTTCTGCCGCAGAACTGGCGATAACTAAGCACTCTAATAGCGAATTGCTTGCCAATCGGTTGGCACCATGCAGCCCAGTGCAACTGCTTTCACCGACTGCATACAGCCTTTTCAAATCGGTCCTTCCCTCAAGGTCGGTCAAAATACCACCGCAAGTATAGTGTGCGGCCGGCACCACAGGAATTGCTTCTTGTGTCATGTCATAGCCAAACTTTTTGCAACTGGCAGCGATATTAGGAAAGTGGTCAAGGATGAATTCTTTGTCTTTATGGCTGATATCTAGGTAGACCGAGTCAAAACCACCTTTCTTCATTTCATAGTCTATGGCACGCGCAACGATATCTCTCGGGGCGAGTTCGGCGAGCTCATGATGTTTGTCCATAAAGCGATCACCGTTCGGCAATCTGAGTAAACCGCCTTCTCCTCGGACTGCTTCAGATATCAAGGATCCTTTTGCATAAGGGTGATATAGGCAGGTAGGGTGAAATTGCACGAATTCCATATTTGCGATCCGGCAACCTGCGCGCCAAGCCATGGCGATACCGTCACCAGTCGATGTATCAGGGTTGGTAGTATACAAATAGGCTTTGGATGCGCCGCCGGTCGATAACACCACTGCCTTTGCAGCAAATGTCTTGACAGTAGCGTTATCAATATCTAATGCGTAAGCTCCGTAACACCGCGGGTCTGTTGAGCCCCCTAGTTTTTGCGCCGTTATGAGGTCGATAGCAATGTGATTTTCTAATATTGTGACATTGGGTAATGCGCGTACATGCTGTTCAAGTGTTGTCTCGACTTCTCTTCCTGTTGCATCTTTGGCATGAATTACCCGTCGGTGCGAATGACCGCCTTCGTGGGTTAAGTGATACTCGCTGTCTTCACCATCATACTCAGCGCCATCTACCAGTGTGAATTTCACCCCTTTGTCGATTAACCAGTTAATCGCTTCTGGTGCACCTTCCACCACCTTCCTAACCGCGTTATCTTTGCAAAGATTGGCACCTGCGATATGGGTGTCTTGAATATGTGAATCAAAGTTGTCCTGTTTGTCTAATACTGCGGCTATGCCTCCTTGCGCATAAAGGCTTGAGCCTTCGGTTAGATCGCTCTTGGATAGAATGGTTATGTTTGCATCACTCTCAGACAATCTCAACGCCAGACTGAGTCCTGCGGCACCACCGCCAATAATTAATACGTCAGAAAAATTCTTATTCATGCAAATTTTCTCTCTAAGAGTCGTCTTAAATCACATTCTATTTGTTGTGTTTCTAAGTATACCGCAGGGAGTTCCTAAAATGCCTAATTAAGCCTGCTATACCTTTATCTAAGGCAAATTCGCTCCAGCCAAGTTAGGCCTACATTCGAGCCGAATTATAGGTTTTTAACGCACCCAAATGTTAAGATAGCTGCGTTTTGGCGCTGATGGCGCTTTTTTATTTTGATAGCATTATTCTTATCACCTATAGCCTCTGATTTACTTACATGTCACACGATATTTCTAAAATCCGCAATTTCTCGATCATTGCCCACATTGACCATGGGAAATCGACATTAGCTGATCGATTTATTTCGGTCTGTGGTGGTTTAAGTGATCGCGAGATGGAAGAGCAAGTTCTTGATTCGATGGATATTGAGAAGGAGCGTGGCATCACTATTAAGGCCCAGAGTGTTGCGTTAAGTTATTTAGCGAAAGACGGAGTGAACTATCAGTTGAATATGATAGATACACCCGGACACGTGGATTTCTCGTACGAGGTATCAAGATCTCTGACCGCATGCGAAGGGGCATTGCTGGTTGTTGATGCATCACAGGGAGTCGAAGCTCAGACCGTGGCAAATTGTTATACGGCGGTTGATTTGGGTTTAGAAGTTTTACCGGTACTGAATAAAATTGATTTGCCTGCCGCAGATACTGAGCGGGTTGCTGAAGAAATTGAAGATGTCGTTGGAATTGACTGTACTGCTGCGTTACATGTCAGCGCCAAGAGTGGCATCGGTATCGAAGAATTATTAGAACAGATTGTGACAGACCTGCCTGCACCAGAAGGGGATCCTGACGCGCCTTTGTCCGCATTGATTATGGATTCTTGGTTTGATAATTACCTAGGTACGGTATCATTGATTCGGGTGATCTCGGGTACGATACGAAAACGCGATCGCATCAAAATGATGTCTAGTGGAATTGAATATAATGTGGAAGATCTCGGGATTTTCACCCCAAAGAGATTGCCGAAAGAGCAACTGCTTGTGGGTGAAGTCGGTTATTTGATATCGGGAGTGAAAGAGATCAGTGGTGCGAAGGTCGGGGATACCGTGACGTCGGCTAAAGATGGCGTGGATGAAGCCTTGGATGGTTTTGAAGAAGTACAACCAAGAGTGTTTGCCGGGCTTTACCCAATTAATTCTGCAGACTATGAATCATTTCGTGATGCGCTTGGAAAATTGCGATTAAACGATGCTTCTTTAGTCTATGAACCTGAAGTTTCTGATGCTCTTGGCCTTGGATTTCGATGTGGCTTTCTAGGGATGCTGCATATGGAGATAATCCAAGAAAGACTCGAGCGCGAATACGACATGGATTTGATCACCACGGCTCCGACGGTGGTGTATCACGTTGAATTAAAAAACGGCGAATCAATTACCATTGACAACCCTTCTGCCTTACCAGATTTATCTCAGATAGAGGAGATAAAAGAGCCGATCATCAATGCAAACATGTTGATGCCGGAGGAGTATATTGGTGCGGTTATGACCTTGTGCATGGAAAAGCGTGGGATTCAGAAAAACATCCAATACTTGGGTCGACAAGTTATGTTGCACTTTGAATTACCGCTGAACGAAGTGGTGATGGATTTCTTTGACCGACTCAAGTCGGTCAGCCGAGGATACGCATCTTTAGATTACGAAATTAGCGAATATCGTGTCACCGACATGGTTAAGGTCGATGTGTTAATTAATGGCGACCCTGTAGATCCTTTGGCGATTCTGGTTCATCGTGAACAATCAATCTACCGGGGCCGTGAGTTGGTGAAAAGAATGCGCGAATTGATTCCTAGGCAAATGTTTGATGTCGCCATTCAGGCGGCGATAGGGTCAAAGGTAATTTCTCGTGAAACCGTGAAAGCATTGCGGAAAAACGTTACTGCCAAATGTTATGGTGGGGATATCTCTCGTAAGAAGAAACTGTTGCAAAAACAGAAAGATGGTAAGAAGCGTATGAAACAAATTGGTTCGGTGGAAATCCCTCAGGAGGCCTTTTTGGCAGTTCTTCAGGTAAAGGGAGATTGATTATGTTCGAGATAATTCTATTCTCTCTGGTAGCGTTGTGTGGCGTAGTCGTCCTTGTTTGCCGAATGTTTTTCCCAAATTTGTCGCAGAGAGATCCGGAGCCGTGGTATTTGGATTACGCAAGATCATTTTTTCCTGTATTGCTAATTGTATTTATTTTACGAGCGTTCATTGCAGAACCATTTAGAATACCCTCAGGTTCAATGCTGCCAACTCTTGAAGTCGGCGACTTCATTCTTGTTAACAAATACGATTACGGAATTCGGTTACCTATCGTACACAAAAAAATATTGCCGGTTAACAACCCAGAGCGCGGTGACATCATGGTCTTCAGATACCCTGGTGATAATACGACAAATTATATTAAGCGCGTGATTGGAATTCCTGGTGATACGGTTGAATATAGAAATAAAGCTTTGTACATTAACGGACAGTTAATTGAAACGAAACAAGATGGTAGCTATATGCCGTACTCTAAAACGGGAAAGCTACAAGAGCATGAAAGACTGACTCAGCTAATTCCCAGTGTGGATTTATCAAGTTCTGATGATAAAGTTAGCTTTTCGATTTTGCATGACCCCAGTCGATATTCATCGAGAAATCGTGTAATGGTGGTTCCGCAAGGACATTATTTTATGTTGGGTGATAACCGTGATCATAGTCAGGACAGCAGGTTTTGGGGTTTGGTGCCAGATGAGAATATTGTAGGAAAAGCCTTCTTTATTTGGTTTCACTATAATGGTAACCCCGGTGGCGGTTGGAATTTCGCACGAATAGGCGAAAACATCTAGAACCTTCAATATCAGAAGGCGATTTAGAATACATGATAATTAATTTAATCGAATTTGAGGACTGAGCTATGAATTATAAGAATATTTCCAAACAGAGCGGATGGACATTTTGGAGTTTGATGTTTGTGCTGGGAGTGCTTGGCTTTTTTGGATACGTTGGAATGCAGTTGATTCCAGTATATGGCGCAAATAACAATGTAAAAAATGCGATGCGATTGAGTTTAGAGAACATCGACTCTAATAGAATTACTCGTGCTTCTGTGATTCGTTCCATGGATGGTCAACTTTATTTGGACGGAAGCCATAAGCTTCTAAACTATAAAACAGACTTAGTTATTAAAAGATCCAGAAAACTATTGTTCTTGGAAACCCACTATCAAAGAGAGATACCGTTATTTTATAACCTATCTATTCTCGTAAAGTTTGATAACGTGGAAAAGGTTCAAATTGAGTCTTCTAGTTAATTTTTTAATCATCTTAATTTTAGGTTATCGTTTGCAGTAGAGTATGTCGGCACTAAATAAACTAACTACGTTAGAGCGTCTCTTGGGCTACAGTTTTACAGACCGAAAGCTACTTAGTCTCGCCTTAACTCATCGGAGCAAAGGTTCCAAAAACTATGAGCGTCTGGAGTTTTTGGGCGACAGTATTCTCGGTTTTGTGATAGCAGAATGGCTGTACAAGGAATTTCCAAAATTAGCTGAAGGCAAGCTGAGTCGTATGCGTTCTAGCTTGGTTAGAAAAGAAACTCTAGCGGATGTCGCTCGATCCTTAAATCTTGGTGAGTACCTTATATTGGGAGAGGGTGAATTGAAAAGTGGTGGTTTCAACCGTGATTCTATTTTATCCGATGTGGTTGAGAGTCTGATCGGAAGTATTTATTTGGACAGTGATTTTGAGCATGCAAGTGAATTCATATTCAAAAATTTTTCAGATAATTTGCTTTCTATTTCCGAACACTCCAACTTTAAAGATGCCAAGAGTCAGCTCCAGGAACTAATGCAAAAGCGGGGAATGAAATTACCAACATATTCAATTCTTGAAACTCAAGGTGAAGACCATGAACAAGAGTTTTCTGTTGAGTGTAGTTTGCCGGATATGTCAGTCACGGGTTTGGCTGTCGCGAACACGCGACGCAATGCCGAGCAAAAGTCAGCGGCATTAGTACTAGAACAGATAAATCAAAACGGATTCCTATGATTTTCTTGAGAAAAACAGGCTTTGATCAATGAGTAAGGTAGGAAAGGATAAATTCAAGTTCGGTTTTATTACGATAATTGGCAAACCGAATGTTGGTAAGTCGACATTAATGAATCGAATTATTGGGCAAAAAATCTCCATTACATCGCATCGGCCTCAAACCACGCGGCACCGCATTTTAGGTATCCATACTGACGAAGAAAAACAGATAGTTTTTGTCGACACGCCAGGGATCAACTCTCTCGCCAAAAAATCGAACCGTAAGACGATTAACAAGATAATTAATAAGACTGCAATATCAAGTATTGATGGCGTAGACGCTGTTTGTTTGATGATTACGTCTAAGGGATGGACTGATCAAGATAAGCACGTTCTCGAATCATTACGCGATGTGTCTATGCCTACGATCCTTGTTATCAATAAGCTTGATAAGCTAGATTCGGTGAACGATGTACTGCCGCTGATAGCCGAGTCGGCTGCGCTTTTCGATTTTGCCGATATTGTGCCGATCAGCGCAATATCAAAATCCGGTATTGCTAACGTAGAACATCTGGTTGATGTGATCGCTAAACATTTGCCAGTCCAAGGGGCCGGTTTTGATGAAGATCAAATTACAGATCGTAGCTTTCGTTTTCTGGTCTCCGAGCTTGTGCGGGAGCAGTTGTTTCGACGATTAGGTGATGAGCTGCCTTACGCAACAGCGGTCGAAGTGAGTGAGTTCAATCTTGAGCACGGTGTTTATCATATTAATGCTGATATTTGGGTAGAGAAAGCATCGCATAAGGCTATGGTGATTGGGAAAGGGGGAGAAGCGTTGAAGAAGATTGGTACTGCAGCGAGAAAGAATTGTGAAACATTGCTTGAAACTAAAGTATTTATGGAGCTGTATGTAAAAGTTCGCTCAGGCTGGTCGGATAATGCGCGCGATTTGTACAGCCTAGGATACGACGAGGATCTTAAATAGATAGGTTAGATGTCAGACGATGAGAGTTCACCATCAAGCAGGCTACGTGTTACTGAATCGCCCATACAGCGAAACCAGCTGGATAATAGAGGTGTTAACTAAAGATTACGGCCGCTTATCTCTCATGGCAAAAGGAGCCAGGAGGATTAAGTCTCAATTGAAAGGTGTTCTATTGCCGTTCCAGCCGTTGCTCCTTAGCTGGACTGGTAAAGGCGAGATGCCGACACTCACCGGCGCCGAAATCCGCACATCGGAAATCAATTTAATTGAACAAGAGTTGAGCGGTGACCAACTTGTTTGCGGTTTTTACTGTAATGAATTGGTGGTGTATTTATTGCATAGGCACGATCCGCATCCTGCTTTATATGAACAGTATCATCAAACTGTTTTGGGTTTATATGATCCATTGTGCGTAGCGAATGAAGCCAGTCTTGCACGCACTTTGCGGAAGTTCGAGCAAATAGTTATTAAGGAAACCGGCTATGAAGTTAGTTTTAAATTCGAGGCGAATGGTAAAACATTGATATCGCCAGAAGGCTACTATCGATTTCAAAGAGATCAGGGCTTTGTTGCCTGTCCAGAGGTTGCTAAAAACTCAGTAAAAGGAGACTTGGTGCTTGCCTTACAAAGCAGCAAGTTGGAGAATGTGAGTGATTTAGACATGTCACGAAGCAAGCATTTAATGCGAGATATTCTAAGTCACAGTTTAGGATACAAGAAGATTAACAGCCGAGAGTTATTTTTTCCGAAAAGTCGATGAATTTGCATAGATCAATTGAATTAGGGGTTAACGTAGACCACATCGCTACGTTAAGGCAAGCACGTGGTGTAAATTATCCTGATCCCATGCAAGGAGCCGATATAGCTCGTAAAGCAGGCGCAGACGGCATTACTGTTCATTTGAGAGAAGATCGCCGCCATATCCAAGATTATGATGTTACCAATATTAGGAAAAACATTGCTTTACCGTTGAATTTTGAAATGGCAGCAACGTCTGAAATGCTCGCGATTGCTAAGGTCATTTGTCCCGCGGAATGTTGTCTAGTGCCTGAAAAAAGAGCCGAATTAACCACCGAGGGTGGCTTGGAGGTAGCACTTCAACAAGATATCCTGAGTGAGTTTATTTCCGAACTGAAACGGTCCGACATTAGGGTTTCTCTTTTTATCGATCCTGACCCTGTTCAGGTTGAGGCAAGTAAAAATGTAGGGGCTGATATCGTGGAATTGCATACTGGCAGTTACGCAGAAGCAGGTGTTGAAAGTGTCGACGGCGAGTTACAACGCATTGTGAATGGAGCATCGCTGGCTCATGGTCTGGGCTTACAAGTGAATGCGGGTCATGGCTTGCATTACCAAAATGTAGCAGCGGTTGCTGCTATCCCTGAAATTGTTTGTTTGAATATTGGGCACTCAATTATGGCTAGAGCTGTGCTCACGGGGCTCCATGAAGCCGTGTTTACAATGAAGCAAATAATGATTAAAGCCAGACTTGCTGCCGAAGAAGTTGAAGCTTAAGGAGATAGTTTAATAACAAGTTCAGCTATCAAGCAGCGAACGATGGTGATCAACGTTTATTTAGAGTTTATCAGATTTCTTTTTTGTAGAGTTTGTACAGGCGCATCACCTTCACTACATAATTTTGTGTCTCTTCGTACGGCGGAACCCCGTTGTATCGACTTACCGCACCTTCTCCAGCGTTGTAGGCTGCCAGTGAAAGCTTTTTATCTTTGTCATATCGTTCCATTAGTTCTTTTAGGTGTTGGACACCGGCTTCAACGTTACGGTTGGCATCAAACTGATCTTGGTTCAGTTGATAATTTGCCCCCGTCGCTGGCATCATCTGCATCAAACCCATAGCGCCAGCGTGCGAAAGCGCATAGCGATCAAAAGCAGACTCAACGTGGATTATGGCTTTTACAAACGAAGGCTCTAGGTCGTATTTGAGTGCTGTGTTCACGATTAAAGCGTCATATTGTGATTTTATAGGGCTTGCTTGATAAATTGCATTGCTCGAACCCCCACCTGAACGATAGGGTTTTGTTGAATAGCTCTTTTTCAATTTATATCCCTTTTTTCGGGATTTCTTGTCGGTAATCAATTTACTTCCATCAGGAAGTTCGTAGACATAGATTTTCGCGTCAGCAGTACCGTAGCAAGCAATGCAAAGTGAAAGGCCAAGTAATGAGATTATCTGTTTAACGGTCATTAGTATTGAAGGTGCTGTTTTTAGGGCAGTAAAGATACTAGAAGTCTGAAATATTAAGGCTTAGTGTGAGATAGGAATGTAAACAACGGTCATATCTTATCGTTACACTCTTTTAATATGTGAATAAGATAACTAAGTTAAAGTTGCTTATCGCAACGAACATATTCATGGTGTTTAAGCTAATCGGCCTATGATACATTAAGCGACTAACCGGAACATCTTTAGAACTGTTAAATTATACTGTTAAAAATACTATGCCATCCTTCGATATTGTCTCAGAAATTGATAAGCCAGAATTAAGTAATGCCGTTAACCAAGCTAACAAAGAAATCACTAATCGTTTTGATTTTAAAGGCAGTGATGCGAGAGTCGAGGCAAACGACAAAGCTCTGACTGTGTATGCTGACAATGACTTTCAAGTAAAACAAGCCGTAGATGTTCTCTGCAATAAATTGGCCAAAAGAGGTATTGATTTAGCGTGTTTGACTTATAAAGAGATCGAGGAGGTTGGTGGTGGTAAGGCACGTCAGATCATCGAATTACAAGAGGGAATTAACTCAGATTTGGGCAGAAAACTTGTCAAGCAAATTAAAGATAAGAAGCTTAAAGTGCAAACAGCGATACAGGGCGAGCAATTGAGAGTGACTGGTAAAAAGCGTGATGACTTGCAAGCCGTTATGGCTTTTTTGCGAGAAGCTGATGCTGGTATTCCCTTGCAGTTCAATAATTTTCGAGATTGAGCGCTACGGGCGCATCGGTCTGATGAGTTATGTAAGATGATTGGTTCTAACTTTATTTTTCCAGATCATTAAGTTTTACTTTAAATTAGATTAACCCTATTTAGAACAACCCTATTTAGAATAACTACATGGAGCGCACCCGCTCCCAATATGGACAATAATTATTATGAATAAAATACGTTTATTACTGCTGGCAATTTTTTGCGTAAGTGCACTTTCACTTACATCTGTCGTAACTGCCGACCAGAGCACAGATATCGAAAAAGTACGTGCAGAGCTGGTTAAAATGATTCCACCCGCCGCTCAAGCTGAGATTGTTCCTTCGCCGGTTCCTGGTGTTTATCGTATGCAAGTGCAAGGCAATTATGCATTTGCCTATGTTCAGGGTGACTATGTATTGTTGGGAGATCTTTACAATACCAAGGACCAAGTTAATATTGGGGACCAAGCCGCCTCTGCGCAAATGGCAGAGCAATTAAAAGATGTTCCCACTGATAAGATGATTGTCTACGGGCCCAAGGACCCTAAGCGTTATATCACTGTCTTTACGGATATTGATTGTGGGTATTGCCGAAAATTGCATAACGAAATTGGTGATTTGACAGCTGCAGGCATCCAAGTGCGGTACCTAGCATTTCCACGTGCTGGAGTTGGTTCTGATAGCCATAAAAAATATGTTTCGGTTTGGTGTAATGCGGACCAACAAACTGCATTAACTGCTGCTAAGAGTGGTAAGCCTGTCGCATCAGCCAGCTGCGCCAACCCAGTTGAAGAAACATACAAGTTAGGAGTCCAGGTTGGAGTTCGTGGTACACCGACTATTGTTTTTGATGATGGTACCGTCAGACCCGGCTACGTTCCCTCTGCCGAATTGATCAAGCAGCTTGGTATTGACTCATAACAAGCTTATTTTCTGGGTTAGTTTTGCTCGGAATTAAAGTACAAAAAAGCAGCCTGTGGCTGCTTTTTTATTGAGCTACTTAGCTAGCGATTAATCATCGCTCAAGTAGCTTTAGCTTGTCCTCTTTGTCTACCCAATCATCGGCATCGTCGGGAGCAGGTTTCTTTTCCGTTATAACTGGCCAGATGGCGGATAATTCTTCATTTAATTCGATGTAATGCTCATCTTCAGGCTCTAAATCATCATCGGCGACAATAGCATTAACCGGGCACTCAGGCTCACACAAGCTGCAATCAATGCACTCCTCAGGATCAATAACCAAATAGTTAGGCCCTTCATGAAAGCAATCTACTGGGCAGACCTCAACACAATCGGTGTATTTACACTTGATGCATTCTTCTTTAACTACATAGGTCATTCTTGTCTCCTAGATGAAATAGTTGAGTGCTCATAGACTAGTAAGTAAGAGCCACACTAACGTTTAAAAACTTCTTAAGTATCTTGCTTTATTGCTCGATGAAACGCGCGTATTTTAGGGCTTGGATTAGTTTAAAGCAATTGGATTTGGGAGACTTCATTAGCTTCTTTTCAAAGATTTTAATTGATAGACCAAATCCAGCGCTTCGCGTGCCGATAAATCATCAGGATTCACCTCATCAAGCAATGCGTTAAACGCCAGGTTTTCACCGTCATTAGCTTGTTCCAGAGCTCTATTATCCGCAGAGGTAGGGGCGGAAAAGAGGTCGTTCTGGTCAAAACTCTTCTCTAACGTCTCAAGTTTGCTTTTAGCTAATGTGAGAACATCGTCTGGTAAGCCAGCAAGTCGAGCGACTTGTATGCCATAACTCTGATTTGCCGGGCCATCTTTTAATCGATACATAAAAACAATGTCTTGGCCATGTTCGACGGCGTTAAGATGGACGTTTTCGACGCCGGCAAGCTGGGTCGCTAGCTCCGTGATTTCAAAATAGTGAGTTGCAAATAAACTGTATGATTTCACTCGATTCGCTAAGTCGTTAGCGCACGCCCAGGCTAAGGAAAGTCCGTCATAAGTACTTGTTCCTCGACCTATCTCATCGACTAACACCAAGCTATTACTGCTGGCATTTCGCAAGATGTTCGCCATTTCTGTCATTTCGACCATGAATGTAGAACGCCCTCCTGCAAGATCATCGGCCGCGCCTATGCGAGTGAAAATTCTATCAATAGGGCCAATAATAGCTTCATTGGCTGGTACATAGCTGCCCGTATACGCGAGCAATGTGATTAGCGCGTTTTGTCGCATATAGGTGCTTTTACCACCCATGTTAGGGCCTGTGATCACGCGCATTTTTGTTTCATCACCAAGCACGAGGTCGTTGGCAATAAAAGGTGTCGACTGATTTGCCTCAACCACGGGGTGACGACCCGCAATTATCTTGATTCCGGGCTCAGCGACTATCTGCGGTTTGCAAAAGTTAAGCGAGATGGCGCGTTCTGCAAAATTAGCGAGTACATCTAATTGAGAGAGGGCCCCAGCCATTGCTCTTAATTCCTGTAACTGTTCTTGCAAACCAGTTAACACTTTCTGGTAGAGGTATTTTTCTCTTGCCAGCGCTTTTTCACGCGCACTCAATACTTTGTCTTCGTACTCTTTTAATTCCTCAGTAATGTAACGTTCAGCATTCTTTAAGGTTTGGCGACGAATATAATGATCCGGGACTTGTGTACTTTGGGCCTTGCTTACTTCTATATAGAAGCCGTGTACCCGATTGTACTTAACCTTAAGGGTGCTAATAGAGGTTTGCTCTTTTTCCCTTTGTTCTAGTTCAATCAGAAATTCACCTGAATTCTTACTGAGTGTATGCAGTTCAAAGAATTCATCATCAAACTCAGGTCGTATTACACCACCATCTCGAATGATTGCCGCCGGCTCATCAAGAAGCGAGTCATCGAGAAGTTGGCCAATTGACTCAAACGGTCCTAACTTACTTGCTTCATTCAGCAGAATGTCGCTCCGAGAGCGCGCTAGTAGTGACCTTAATTGCGGTAGACAGTGAATTGCAGTGCGCAGTCGTAGAAGGTCTCGGGGGCGGGCACTATTTAATGCCACGCGAGTCAAAATTCGTTCAATATCGCCGCACTGCTTCAAAAGAGCGTGTAGAGAGTCGAGTTCTACCATGGAGATCAAGTCTTCTATTGCAATTTGCCGTTCGGCGATTAGTTTTCTGTCAGTTATGGGGCCATGTAACCAGCGCCGCAGGAGTCGAGCCCCCATTGGGTTTGCGCAGCGATCCATTAAGGAGACTAATGTGAATTCATTGCCACCCGATAGATTGGTCTCGATTTCCAGGTTCTGCCGACTGGCGGCATCGATGATCAAGAAATCGCTTTTTTGACTAATTTTTATGTCGCTGATGTGCGGCATGCTGTCGTATTGCATGTCCTTAACGTATTGCAATAGGGCACCAGCTGCACTGACGGCCAATGGAAAGTCCTGGCAGCCATAAGCGACGAGATCTTTGGTCTGGAACTGGCGACACAAGAGCTCTTTGGCGACATCAAAGTCATAGTACCAATTTGGCACGGAAGTCGGTTGCAGGCTGTTCAGCGCCGGCGAGTTCAGTTTTGTGATAGCAGGGTCTTGCGTACACACCAAGAGTTCGGCCGGGTTTATCCTTTCAAGTTCTGACTCAAGCTGTTCAAGGCTATCAAGCTGCTGCGCTTGAAAATGACCCAAGGACATCTCAAGCGTCGCTACTGCAAAGCCTTTGCTACCATTGGGTTGTTGTCGACAATAAACAGCACATAAGACATTGTCTCGGCGCTCATCTAATAAACTATCTTCAACCAAAGTACCTGGAGTGACAACTCGGACCACTTTACGTTCGACGGGTCCTTTGCTGGTTGCAGGGTCACCAATTTGCTCGGCAATGGCGACTGATCGTCCGAGTTTAACAAGTTTTGCTAAATATTGATCGAGGCTGTGATAGGGCACTCCTGCCATGGGGATAGGCTCACCGTTAGATTTGCCACGTTGTGTGAGTGTGATGCCCAATAATCTCGAAGCCAGTTGAGCATCGGCATAGAAAAGTTCATAAAAATCACCCATGCGATACAAGACAATTGTATCCGGGTAATCCGCTTTGATGCCGAGATACTGTTGCATCATCGGCGTATGTTGACTTTGTGCAGCGCTCAATTCATGTACCTTGAATGTTAAAGACTAATTTAACCCCTAAGTAGAATGACTAACGAATTGGCTTAGTTTTTCATGAATTTTTGGGTTCCCAGCAACTGCATTGCCTGAGCGAAAAACATCAGTACTGCCTGATATATCAGTAATTAAGCCGCCCGCTTCTTTGACGAGGAGTGAACCTGCTGCGAGATCCCAATCTTGCATTCCAAATTCCCAGAAACCGTCATATCGGCCCGCAGCAACATAGGCTAGATCAAGCACCGATGAGCCAGTGCGGTGAATGCTTTGTGCCCTAGGTAAAATTAACGCGAAGGTTTTTAGCCAAGGTTTTGTTTCTGCAGGGTCTCGATAAGGAAATCCCGTGCAAAGTAAGGAGTCTGACAATCGACTGGTGTTGGAAACACGAATTCTGCGTCCATCAAGCTGTGCGCCTGCGCCTTTACGCGCACTGAACAATTCGTTCCTAAACGGGTCATAAACGACGGCGGCTACGATTTCATCTTTGTGGCGAAGTGCGATAGATACGGCGCAATGCGGGTGACCGTGCATGAAATTATGGGTTCCATCAATCGGGTCTATGATCCAACAAAAATCACTTTTACGGCCCATGTCACCGCTTTCTTCAGCAATGATATTGTATTCTGGATAGGCTTCATCAAGCATCCCGATGATGGCTTGCTCGGCGACGATATCAACTTCTGTCACCATTTCCGTGCGACTCTTCTTAGTGATTTTAATTCGGTCTAGTTTGCTAATACTTTGAACGATCAACTTGCCCGTTTCTATGGCCGCATTGGAAGCTACATTCAATGCGCCGCTAGTCTGATTGGATTCCATAGAAATACTCGATTTGGTCTTAGTTTTAGGGGGCTAGATGGCTATTACAGCTCGTTTAGACCCTAGGAGGAATTAGATTTTGAACGCCCACAGGATATCTGAGTTCGTTGCGTCGTTGGCGTCAGCCTGATGCTAACCAGACTTCCAGATTCAATTGTAAAAAATGCAGGCGCAATTGTAGCTTTGTGATGTGGATAAATAAAGATGAATCAATCAATGTAGGCGTTTTTATCGAAAGAGGAGCTCTTTTAATTAGTAAATAGAATTATTGTGGCTAAATCCTGCCCAAGTTGGGCTGAACCGATAGAAAATATCTATGTGTGTTCATAAAAAAATTGGATTGCTTCGTGCAGAGCTTCGTTTAGAATTGCACCCTGATATATGAATGAGATAGATGCGTGCAGCAATTAGAAAATATTAGGATAGTTCTACTTGAACCAACCCATCCTGGGAATATTGGTGCAGTTGCTAGAAGTATGAAAACTATGGGGCTGAGTCAGCTTGTATTGGTTAAACCAAAGAAGTTCCCTCACCCTGAAGCCAGCAAAAGGGCCGCGAGTGCTGCAGACGTGTTGGATACAGCGCGTGTAGTTGACGATGTTCATTCTGCGATTGAGGATTGCACCTTAGTGATGGGTACGTCTGTTCGAGATAGAGAAGTAACCTGGCCAACCAAAGATCCTCGTCTTGCCGCTGAAGCAGTTTTGAGCCACGTCGCACCACGGGTAGACGAGGGTAAACAACAGACAGCGATTTTATTCGGTAGAGAAAGTAGTGGGATGACGAATGATGAAATGGACCTTTGTGGTTCACAAATTCGAATTCCTGCGAATGCTGAGTACAGTTCGTTGAATCTTGCTAGCGCGGTGCAGATCATTGCTTATGAAATAAGAGTGGCTGCTTTACAGCAACAGCCTAAACGTTCAAATGATGAAGAGATAGAGGTGGGAACGCCGGCCCAGCAACGTCGAAACGCAGCCACATTTGCACAGCGGGCAGGGCACTTGGAGCACTTGCAAATAACGTTGGAAGAATTGGACTTTATAAAAAGCAAACCTTCAACCGTGCTTATGCGCAAATTAACTAGGTTGTATAATAAGGCAGAGCTGAATATTGAAGAAGTGCAAATTCTACGCGGTATTTTGAGCGCGATGCAATCTAAGCTTATCCGGTCTTAGATAAATAGAACCTTAATTGAAACGGCACTTGCAATATTCTTGTTTGCCTACAGATTAATAACATTGATAATGTCTAATGCAAATTAGAAAATGAGATAGAGCCATGTTTGAGCGACTAAAAGAAGATGTGGGAATCGTATTTGAACGTGATCCTGCGGCGCGCCATGCTTTTGAAGTACTGACCGCCTATCCTGGTGTTCACGCCGTTTTGATTCATCGACTCTCACATCGTCTTTGGCATTTCGGCCTAAAGTGGCTCGCACGTTTCTTGTCTCATCTGGCGCGTTGGATAACAGGCATTGAAATACATCCGGGTGCGACTATTGGCAGGCGCCTTTTTATTGATCATGGAATGGGCGTGGTGATTGGTCAGACCGCTGAAATTGGTGATGACTGTACTCTCTATCATGGTGTTACCCTAGGAGGCACAAGTTGGGAACAAGGTAAGCGCCACCCAACCTTAGGAAATGACGTCGTTATCGGCGCAGGCGCAAAGGTGCTGGGGCCAATTGTGGTTAGCGATGGCGCGAGGATTGGCTCTAATTCAGTTGTGGTAAAAAATGTAGGCGAGGGCGCAACGATGGTTGGAATTCCAGCTCATGAAGTCGGCTCAGCCGAGTACAATCGCGCGAATGGGAAGGAGCTGGAGGGCCATTTTGAAGCTTACGGCTTAAAAACATCCGCTGATGACCCTATTGCAGTGGCTATTCACAGTTTGTGCGAGCAGGTTCAGCAAATGGCAGAACACAATCAACAATTATTGAACACGCTGAATGAGTCAGGCGTTGATGTCAGTGCACTATCACCGCCTGAGGCTAAGACGGATTGCATAGAATTGCAGCGTTTTGCACAAAGTGGTCGCACAGAAAATACTGAATAGAATCTTGAATTTAATGGTAAAGAGGCTATATTTGGCCTGTACCTAATTAAATCTAATTGCAGAATAGAAAATACAGAGATTATGGCCATAACATTAACCAAGCCAGCGGCAGAAAGAATTGCACAACAATTAGATAAGAACGGAGCGATTGCTCTGCGCTTTGGTGCAAAGGAATCAGGGTGTTCAGGATTTTCATACGTGATGGATTTTGCCGAGACTATTGGCGAGTCTGATGTCACCTTCGATAACCACGATGTTCAAGTTGTCATTGATCCCAAGAGCTTAGAAATACTGGATGGAACCCAAATAGACTACGTTTCGGAGGGCTTAAATCAAACCTTTAAGTTTTCCAATCCGATGGCGACCGATGAATGTGGTTGCGGCGAGAGCTTTGCTCTGCAAACACCTTCATGAGAATATAGTCGCTAGAGATCGTGGCTAAAAAGGTATCGCCGTAACCGGGCCTATGTCGCGTTTGAAGTGCTAGATACTAGTCTTGCAGGGAGTTGTTCGGCTTTTCAGCGGAAATAAGTCGTTAATGCATAAAATAATTACCAAAATTTATCATTATTATTGTGCTATTGCGGCCTAAAACGCTTAAAATACGCTGATTAACATTATCAAAAGAAAGCCACAATAGCGAAAATCGGTATGTATACAGCTAGGACTAGTTGTTCGACTGTACTTTGGCGATCTGAATTTAAACCAGTTGAGGGAAGTTCCTTGTTTAATATTTTCACAAAAATGGGTTTTACCAATAAAATGAATAGCACAATTTTGAAGACATCCGCATTGCTGTTGGCACTTATCATCGTGTCTACAACTAGCCAAATAGTTTCAGCGCAGCAATATAAAAAGATTACCCGGTTGGGAACATCACAATCTATTTGCTCTGGTGGCGTTGAAACGGCGGCCCAATTGCAGGAGTTTTTTGCTAATAACCCCGGTAAGATTCGCAGCATCCTAGCCAGCTCTGGTTGGACTGGGAGTGCCGATGATTTACTCGCCGCGGTTGCTAATGGTGATATGACAGAACGTGCCTATCCGGTGGGCACACAAATGGCATGGATGGGTGCGAAAGTTAAAGGCCAATACGTTGCCAACCCTTATCGTGAGTGGGCGGGCGCTAAATCCTTTGAAGCGTTTGAACTCAATTTGTCCAGTGGTTGTCAGGTCTACCAAATTGCGATTCCAAAAGCATGCTGTAATGTTGCGCTTCTTTCAGTGGCACCTGATCAAGCGACAGAGTGTCAAGCACCGGTTGCGGTGGTAGCGCCTGTAGCCGAATCGGCTCCGCTTACTGCCGACCCTGATGCTGGTAAGAAAGCACTCGGATTGATTCCGTTCTTTGGTATGTTTGCGGGTAGCGAAACCAGACCAAGATATGAGCCGGCATGGGATATGGATATGAAAGATGCTTCCGGAGTTGTTGGCGCTAGATTCGGCCTAATGAAAGAAATTTCTGCGAAGACTTCTATATTTGGACAATTATCGTATTTCGATAGAAACAGTGTCAGTGACGGAAACGTTTACCCTGACGATAATTTTGCATTAGACGTTGGTTTCGATCGCAAGTTGAGCGAAAAAGCATTCATCGGTGGTGGAATCGGTGCTTGGAATGTCGACGATAGCGATTTTCGTGACGCATCTTTGTTTGGCCATGTTGGCGCGAATATTGGTGAAAGTAATATGCAATGGTTTTTGGAAGGTCGGGTATTTGATAGCGATTCAGATAACCACGACTCTATCTCTGATAATAAAATGTTCAGTGCCGGAATTCGTTACCTAGTAAAGTAAGTTATGCATGTGGCTTATGCCCATGGAACAAAAAAAGCGGCATATTGCCGCTTTTTTTTTCGGTTAGTTTTAATGAAAAATCGCCTTCGATGTTATGTCCAGTATAGAAATTAAAGTTGAACAGCTAGCTAATTCAAGACGTTCCAAGGCTGAGTTTATCGCTGATGCGGATGAGCCTTATCATGATTCTGCAAGGATGGGGCTAAAGCGGGTTGGAATTAAGACATTGGGATGTAAGGTCAACGCGTTCGAGTCTGAATTGATTGCGCAAACTTTAAAAACCGATGATTGGAAACAGGTAGATAATACCGATGTCGCCGACTTATACCTTATCAATACCTGTACGGTAACCCGTGAGGCCGATCGTCAGGCGCGCCAAGAAGTTCGTAAAGTCGTTAAGCTAAATCCTGATGCTTTAGTTATTGTGACGGGTTGTTATGCGCAAATGGATCCCCAGGCGTGTGCAGACATTCCCGGTGTTGATTTGGTGCTAGGCAACGATCGAAAGTTAGATGCCTACAAGCTTCTGCCCAAGTTGGCTCAGGGTGATTTACCCAAAGTGATGGTTGGAAATTTGAGCGAGCATCTGAGCTTGCCGGACCAAATATTGAGCGGGTTTGATGCGCATACTCGGGCGTTTGTGCAAATACAACAAGGCTGTGATCAAGGTTGTACGTTTTGTATTATCCATGTCGCACGTGGCCCTAGTCGTTCATTGGCACCGACTCTAATTAAGCGCCAAGTCGAGCGGTTGGCGATGAATGGCTACCCTGAAATAGTGATTTGTGGCGTCGATTTAGGCTCATACGGAGAAGATTTTAAGGATCTAACTGAGAGCTTTGACTTGGTGGACCTGTTGGAAGAACTCTTGGCGATAGAGTACAGTCTTGATAATCCTTTTCGTATACGACTGAGCTCAATTGACCCTCACCACATCACTGACCGATTAATCGACTTAATTGCTAAGCACGATCGAATGTGTCCGCAGTTTCATTTGTCTTTGCAGAGCGGAAGCACACTGATATTGAAACGTATGAAGCGTCGTTACGATGCTAGTCATGTTAGGGAACGAATTGCGGCCATGCGAGCCCAAGTCCCTGAGCTTGTTTTGAGCGCTGACGTGATGGTGGGATTTCCGACTGAAACTGAGGTGGAATTCAGCGAGACCTTGAAGATGGTGGAAGACATCAATATCGCATTTCCGCATGTGTTTTCATATTCGGAACGTGATGGGACACCTGCTGCCAGAATCCCATCCAATAAGCAAGTCCCTGTGGCCACTCGAAAACATCGCAACAAAAGATTGCGCGAGCTCGGCAATGAGTTGAAAGACAGTTTGTTGCGTTCTAAGGTAAATTCTCACAGTTGGGTATTGCCTGAAAAGCCAGCAAAACAAGCGGGCTTTTCGCTGTGTCGTGGTGAAGACTATGTCGAGGTGCTCGTGCCAAGTGAGCAGGTAGCATTGGGAAAATGGCAAAAGGTACTGATTAAGGATTATAGTGACGGCTTGCTGATAGCAGAGTAGTAATATGAACCACAGCATTTGATATTGGCATGGTTTTTATGATCGTTAACTTCGAACATATTCGGGTACTATTTCTAAGTTCTAAAGGGTAGAATGTGCGCCGCGAATTGGTTGCTCTAACGAGAGAGCCAATATTTTTATATTTATCAATTTTCTATAGATTAAACTTTTTTTGGAGTCCAAAATGGCCGTTGAACGTACCCTTTCGATTATTAAACCTGACGCAGTTGCTAAAAATGTTATCGGTGAGATTTATTCACGCTTTGAAAAGGCCGGATTACAAATAGTTGCATCAAGAATGATGCATCTTAGTGCTGAGCAAGCTGGTGAATTCTATGCGGTGCATAAAGAGCGTCCCTTTTACAACGACCTTGTCGCGTTTATGACTTCTGGACCCGTTCAAGTACAAGCTCTTGAAGGTGAGAATGCGATTGCAGCACATCGTGATGTTATGGGCGCAACCAATCCTGCAGAAGCAGCGGCTGGCACGATTCGCGCTGATTTTGCGAATAGCATCGATGAGAATGCAGTGCATGGCTCTGATGCCGCTGATACAGCTGCGCAAGAAATTGCCTTTTTCTTCGGTGACGATGGGGTTTGCCCACGTACTCGTTAGAATAGAACACGGATAATACGCAAAGTTAGTTAGAGGGCAGCCACATTACATATATCATCGGGTGTGGTTGTCTTCCCTAGATACAATTATGAATGATTTTAATGTTGAAGTAGTTACTACGGCCAAGACCAACCTTATGGGGCTTGATCGTGTGGCCATGGAAGCGTTCTTTGTAGCAATGGGAGAAAAGGCTTTTCGCGCAACACAGGTGTTGAAGTGGATTCATCACGAAGGTGTTACCGATTTTTCATTGATGACCAACCTTAGCAAAACACTGCGAAGTACTTTAGCGGAAACCTGTGAGGTTAGTCTGCCGGATGTGGTTTCGGATGAGCTATCCCAGGATGGGACGCGCAAGTGGTTATTAAGTGTGCCCGGGAAAAGCGCGATTGAAATGGTATTCATTCCTGAGGATACGCGTGGCACTTTATGTGTTTCATCCCAAGTTGGTTGCACTTTAAATTGTTCTTTTTGTGCGACTGGAAAACAAGGCTATAACCGAGATTTAACTACGGCGGAGATAATCGGGCAAGTTTGGTTGGCGAAGCAAATGCTAGCTGAACAGTACGACACGGATGATCGAATTGTTTCGAATGTAGTAATGATGGGGATGGGTGAACCCCTGATGAATTTTGAAAATGTGGTCACGGCGATGCAGATGATGCAAGATGACTTTTGCTTTGGTTTATCTAAACGTCGAGTTACGCTCAGTACTGCGGGGGTCGTGCCTAAAATAGATCTCTTGAAGGAGGTCTGTCCCGTTAGTTTGGCGGTGTCGTTACATGCTCCAAATGATGAGTTGCGAAATACTCTGGTCCCATTAAATAAGAAATATCCTATCAAAGAGCTGTTAGAGGCATGTAATCGTTATGTGTCTGATTCTGCAAGATCTCGAATCACCTTTGAATATGTAATGTTAAACGGTATTAATGATGAGCTAGAGCATGCTCAACAATTAGCGGATTTGATGAAGACGGTGCCTGCAAAGGTAAACCTCATCCCTTTTAATTCCTTCGATGGTATCGATTACGTACGCTCCTCTAACTCTAGAATTAATCGATTTCGTGACGTGTTGCATGACAATGGTGTTATTGTGACAGTTCGGCGAACGCGTGGTGATGACATCGATGCAGCCTGCGGGCAATTAGCGGGAGATGTAATGGATCGCACGCGGCGTTCGGAAAAAATTAGACAGAAACGGGCTGAAACAACACCATGATCAATATGCGCATAGTATTGAATACAAGCAAGATTGTAGTCATTTTGTTATCGATGAGTATTGCTGCCTGTGGTACTACCGGCTCTAGTCGTTCAAGCAATGGTAGTTCGGCAGCTCGAAGTGGCGATAATGCGCTTATACATGCTCGTTTGGCGCGTGGTTATCTTCAACAGAAACAATATGCTGTCGCCAAAGAAGAGCTTGAAAAAGCTTTAAAGATGGATCCAAATCATTCGGATTCTAATTACGTGATGGCGCTCTTAATGATGGAGTTAGAGCAGTATGACTCTGCAGAAAAATACTTTGCAAGGGCCGTGCGATCGAATAGAGAGAATGCCTCTGCCGCCCATGATTTTGGTATGTTCCTATGTCAAATAGGCAAGGAAAGAGAGTCGGTCGAGTATTTTGAAATTGCCGCGAGCAATCCACTTTTTGCCAGCCCAGAGCTAAGTTATATGCGCGGTGGTGAATGTTTGGCGCGTATCAATGATCCAAGTGCTGCAGTCTTTTTGAAACGAGCGCTGAGCATTAATCCGCGTTTGAAGCCGGCCTTATATCGTTTGGCCAAGTTGCAATATGATGCGCGTTCGTATTTTTCAGCTCGTGCCTATATAGAGCGTTATATGGCCATTACCAAACTGCAACCTGCTGCACTTCTATTGGCCTATAAAATAGAATCGAGCTTAAAGGCGACAGAAGTTGCTGAACAATATAGAACAACATTATTGGAAGAGTTTCCTGGTTCTAGCCAGGCAAGTTCTTTGCGTAGTCAGAAGAGAAATAGATGACACTTTTATTAAATTGTAAATCAGGGGTTTGGGTTGTGAGGTGTAAAAATGGATGAAGAAACGAACCAAGAAGAAAACCAAGCTGAGTTTACTCAAGGCAGTGGGAGCATTCTTGCAGCAGCTAGAAAGCAACAGCAAAAGACAATCGAAGATATTGCCGGCGAGTTAAACCTTTCGGTTACTCAAGTTAAAACGATAGAACTTGATCAAACGGACGGTTTGCCTGAGCCAACATACGTACGTGGTTACATACGTGGTTATGCCAAGTTATTGGGCTTAAATCCTGAAGAGGTGTTAAAGAGCTATTTAAACTCTAATTGGCAGCAATCCACGAGCCTTAACGATATTCCACGGGGTATTGGAAATGCCGAAGAGTCCGACACTCGGTTTCTAACGCCAATGAAGTTGATCGGCTTTTTGGCTCTTTTGGGTGGGCTTGTGTTCTTTTGGTATACTGGCTTGTTTGATGAGCTGATTAAGCCGCAATCTACGGTTAGTCAAACCAGCCCGCAAGCGACTGTTGATGACAGCGATGTAGCCATTATTGATTCAATCGATTTGGCTGATATTGTTGATGAACCCGAAGGCGATGCAGTTGCTACAGATGTTGATTTAGGTGCCAATTCAAGTACTGAGGAGGCAGACGTAATCAATGAGTTAACATTTTCGTTTTCAGAGACATCTTGGGTTGATATTCGCGATGACAAAGATGAGCGTTTGGCTTATAAAAGCTATGTCGCCGGAGAAGACTTGACTGTCGAAAGTACCTCTAATTTGAGTGTGTTTGTCGGTAATGCCGCAGGAGTGAGTGTTAAGTTGAACGGGCAGGACTTTGATTTAGCACCGCATAGAGAGGGCGTTTATGCAAAATTTATTATCGACAAATAGATATTAATGTTGCAGCGCAAAACTACCTCTCAGTAAGTGCGTGCGGTATCATCATTCCACATTTAATAAATAGATTCACCGAGTGTCGTACTCGGTTTTTTTTATGAGTAAAAAAGCCCAAATTAAAGCAGTGCGTGGAATGAACGACATTCTGCCGACGGATAGCGGGCTGTGGCAGCAGGTTGAGGCCGTTTGCGCTGAAATACTTAATGGTTATTCCTACGCGCAAATTAGAACACCAATTGTAGAGAGTACACATCTGTTTGCACGCTCTATTGGCGCTGACACCGATGTCGTGTCTAAAGAAATGTATACTTTTGAGGATCGAAACGGAGACAGTTTAACGCTGCGTCCTGAAGGTACTGCAAGTTGTGTTCGCGCGGGAATAGAGCATGGACTATTCTACAATCAACAACAACGTTTATGGTACATCGGTCCCATGTTTAGACATGAACGACCGCAAAAAGGTCGATACCGACAGTTTACTCAAATAGGCGCAGAGTGTTACGGCTGGAGTACACCTGATGTAGAAGCTGAGCTGATCGGTTTAACAGCACAGATATTTGCGCGTCTTGAGCTGGGAAATACAAAATTATTGATCAACAATTTGGGTGATGATGAGGCGCGCACTAATTACCGTTCGGCTTTGGTATCCTATCTATCGCAGTATCAAGACAAGCTCGATGAGGATAGTCTGAGGCGTTTGCAAAGTAACCCCTTGCGAATACTCGATAGTAAAAATCCAGATGTTCAAGCGTTGCTGATAGACGCACCCAGTATTTTGGACTATCTGAATGAAGCGTCAGCTAAGCATTTCGATTTGTTGCAGAACTACCTGACAGGCCTAGGCG
>CAJQNY010000142.1 GCA_905479805.1 uncultured Arenicella sp. | reverse complement strand
AACCTCGAAATCAGCGTCCCAGTCCTTTGCATCCAATATATCCCCATTGGATCTTGCCTTAAATGCAAAGGGACCCTTTGGCGTCACCGTAGCCGCACTGATTTCTCGGCGATCACCATCACGTTGATAGACGAAAGACATATCGGTGTAAATCTGCGATTGCCCATTCAGTCGGCGCCAGATCACTTCCCCATCGTACCAGGCGGCACTACGATGATTTAGTAACCAAGATACAAATCGTTTAGGATTTATCATAGAGCCACGATTAGGTTGCAATACAACCCCAGCGACTTGCAAGCGATTGCCTGGCAGGGACACAATTTCTAATCTGGGCTCCTTTATCGCAAACTGATTAAGTTGCGGCCAAAACATCAGCATTGAGAAAATAGATAATTCTGCATTCAGTGAATCAAAAGCCAAAGCGGGCTGATCAGATGTATCGCCCATTACCCTAAACCCGTGAATTTGAATCGCAGGCGAAAACCCACTAAACGCGGTACTTACCTTGTCAATCTGGACTTCGCGCCCAAATACACCCGAAAGGGTCGACTCCAATAACCCTTTATGTCGCTCAGCAACAGAGAAATAGGCCGCCAAGCCGATCCACATAACAACATAGATCACCACCAAAACCGCGATAGTTTTAAACAAGAGCCTCATAGTCAGCTTAGTGCGATCTCATATTCATTGTGCTGTAAAAATTTATCCACTTTGAGGCTAATTGGGCACCCTATTGATGATTGTAATTTCTCGAGGGCCGGCACCCGTCCACTTTTAAAACTGTCGACGATATTTTGCGTTGTGAGTATTGTATAAGCTTTAGCGTGTTTATGACGGTCGTGACCTATAATTTCTCGTAATATTTCGTAACAAATTGAATCATTTGTTTTCACTGAACCTGTTCCTTGGCACACCTTGCAAGGCTCACACATGGCTTGAGTCAAACTCTGTCTAGAGCGTTGACGACTTATTTCAATCAATCCCAGATTCGAAATTTGACCAACCTGAGTATAAGCTTGGTCTTTCGCGAGTGCCTCCTCGAGCGTGGCAAATAGTTTTTTTCGATCGGCAAGCCTTTCCATATCAATAAAGTCCACAAGAATAATTCCTCCAAGATTCCTTAGCCGAACCTGGTTTGCTACTTCAATAGCAGCCTCTAGGTTATTCTGTAAAATTGTGCTTCTCATGCCTCTGACACCGACAAATGAGGCCGTATTTACATCTATGCTTACCAAGGCTTCAGTTTGTTGAATAACCACAGCGCCTCCGCTGGGAAGCTCAACAGTGGGCAGTAACGCATTTTCTATTTTCTGATCTACCTGAAAATGAGAAAACAACGGTTGCTTATCGCGATAGACCTCTATTCGTTCGAGTAAGTGTGGAGCAGTTTTTCGCACAAATTTGACTGCCTCATCATATGGCTCTTGGTGATCAAATGTTATTTTGGAAATAGGTTCACTCGCAAAATCCCGTATTACCCTCAAGGCTAGTGAAGGCTGCTCAAAAGCCTGAATAATTGAGGAAGAATGTATAAGTGTTTCGCGTACTTCACTCCAGATTGCCATCAGGGCTTGCAGATCCAACTGTAAATCTACGTCCGTAGCTTGATTAGCGAGTGTTCTAATTATGAAACCACCCGTAAGGGTATTTTTGCGGATAAACTCCTCTAGAAATTCCTGAAGCCTTATCCGTTCTGATTGGTCTTCCAATTTTTGCGAAATGGCTATCTGCTCACCATTTGGAATATACACAAAGTTAGGTGAAGACAAGGTTAACTCTGTCGTTAAACGAACGCCTTTATCACCGAGCGGGTCTTTACTTGCTTGCACCCACACCATTTGACCTTCATGCAGCAATTTGTCGATCGCTTTGTGATCATCGCTTGGCATGACCTTCTGGTTACTACTGTGAATGTCCTTGATGTGTAAGAAACCGTTTTTCTCTAAACCTATATCGATAAAGGCGGCTTGCATGCCGGGTAAAACTCGAACGACTTTTCCCTTGTAAATATTACCAACACAACTCTGCTGGCCTTCGCGCTCAACATAGATTTCCACTAGAGCGCCATCTTCTAGATAAGCTACCCGGGTCTCATGAAGTGAGGCGTTAATGAGTATTTCGTTTACAGAGGTCATTTGCTTATTTTCGTAACCATTAGCTTTATATTAATTAGCCTTTTTTCGATGGAGCCCTATTCTTTTAATGTCGGCATATAGATTGCTATCAACAAGAATCGAGGATCAATTAGAGCCAGTGGTGTCCTACGATCTTTAATAATTGATTGGTTTCACGCAACGGTAAACCAACAACATTAGAATAACTACCATGAATTAGCTTAACCCACGCTGAAGCCAAGCCTTGAATGGCATACCCACCTGCCTTGTCCTGCGGTTCGCCGCTAGACCAATATTGGCGCATTTGATTTTTAGAAATCGCCCCAAACTCAACTTCGGTAGTAACCAAAATCGAATGTGAACGGCCGGCAGATACCAAACATACAGCTGTCGTAACCTGATGTGTACAATCAGAAAGCACATTCCACATCCTAAGTGCATCAACCTCGTCCTTTGGCTTGCCGAACACATCGCCATCTACCGTTACGATGGTATCAGCGCCGATTACCGCAACTGGTTCCCTGTCAAGGTTTTGATAAATTGAATTCGCTTTTTCATTGGCAACTCGTGCGACATAATCAAAAGCGTTTTCATTCACTAAACGCGTTTCATCGATATGCGCAGCATGAACCTCAAACTCACAGCCCATTTGCTGTAACAGTGATCGACGCCGCGGGGATGCTGACGCTAAAACTAGGCTGATTTTGTGCTCTGACAATTAATCACCTCGGTGATACGGCAGGTTTGCATTAATACTCCAAGCTCTATAAAGCTGCTCTGCGAGCATAACCCGGACGATTGGGTGCGCGAATGTCAACGCTGACAATGACCATAATAAGTTGGATTGCCGTAGCAGCTCTGGATCAATGCCCTCTGGCCCGCCTATTAGAATAGCCACATCCTGAGCCTCATCAGTCCAGGTCTGAAGCTGCTTTGCCAACGTTATTGTGTCTATGTTCTTACCTTTACGGTCGAGCGCAACACTCAAATAACCTCTTGGAATCGCTTCTTTTAAAGCGGCGGCTTCATCCCGCAAAATTCTCACAGTATCTGCATTTTTTCCACGTTTCTTCGCCGCTATTTCTACCAGCTCAACCTCACAGAGCTTTGGCATTCTCTGTGCGTATTCTTGGTATCCTTGCTGGACCCAACCAGGCATTTTCGTGCCTACCGCTAATAGTTTTATCCGCACCTTAGAATGGCGTCAGCGCAGAAGCAGGCTTGATGTTGCCATATTAGACATCATTTTCTTCGCGATGCTTTCTCACCAACTCACGCACGTCTTCATCCCATAACTTCTCTAAGTCATAATATTCTCTTACCTCAGGGCGCATCACGTGCAACACCACATCCCCAAAATCAACCAACACCCATTCTCCTACATCAGCGCCATTTTCACCTAATGGCTTGACGCCCTCTTGACGTAGTTTGTTTGAGGCCTCTCGCGCCAATGCTTTTACATGCGTGTCCGAAGTACCGCTCGCCACGATCATAAAATCGGCAAAATTGGAAATACCCTTGATATCAATGACGCGAATATCAAGGCCTTTTAAGTCTTCAAGCGCTTCAATCACACTGTTTTTAATTTGTTCGGGGTTCATTATCACTTAGTCGGAGCTTACTGCTCTCGTTAGCTTCGTTAATTGAAGCGTTCATTGTTGTCGCTGGGCGACACTGATTCAGTCGTTATGCGAATTAATTTCTACATTCGACTTTTCGCGTATTTTATAGCTTTGTGTTTGCTGAATATAGTCAAATACGGGTTTAGGCAGCCAATCTCTTAATAAATCACTAGACCCAACGGGTTGAGCCACCAACTCTTCCCTTAAACGCGTCGACGATATGTCGAACCGACTATGCTCCATTATCGATATGCCAGGTGTCGATCGGTCTTTTAGTGAGCCCAACGGACAAAACTCTTTTCCCAGCAAAGCTTGAATATTTTTTAGCTTATAGCCAGGGCGCGACATTACGACAATATGAACACGTTCCATTAATTCAGAATAGCGGTGCCACGTTGGCAACTTTAATAAGCTGTCTCCACCGATAATTAGACATAGTCGACAATCGGGATAGAGTTTTTGGAAATGTTCCACGGTATCAATCGTATATGATTTTTCACTGCGCTGAATTTCACAATCATCAGCGATGAATAGGTCGTATTTCTGCAAGGCTAGCCGCAACATCTCAAAACGTTG
>CAJQNY010000141.1 GCA_905479805.1 uncultured Arenicella sp. | reverse complement strand
TCTTGAAAATGATGGGGATATTGACGAAGCGATTACCGCGTTGCGAGCAGCCAATGTGCGCTGGCCTAACCAATACGAAATCTTGATGACCTTGACACTATACTTAGAAAAAAGCGGCAAAGAGGATGAGATTCTTCCGGTGTTGAGTGCGCTAAGTCAGATAGCGCCGGGCGCCCCCGATGTGCAAAAGCTCGTCAAGAAATACGGTCAGTAGTCTTTGCCTACAATGCTGACTTATATTAGGAGCTTAGGGCTAGAAATTTGAGTTTTTCACACCATTTAGATTAGGCGCGTACTACAATCGAAGCACCACAAATACCTGACGATTAGCGAACAATGAGCAACATGACGAGGTTAGCAATACGAAAAACCAGTTTCTTTGGCTACCGTTACGGCAAGGGTCTACTCGCAGTAGGCGCTTTTCTTTTGCTGAGCGGCTGTTTGGGGGTGCCGAAGGGCGTTTCACCTGTTAAAAATTTTGAGCTCAATCGGTACCTTGGTAAGTGGTATGAGATTGCCCGGCTCGATCATTCTTTTGAACGCGGATTAACCAAGGTTACAGCAGAATATAGTCTGCGAGCGGACGGAGGAGTCAAAGTAGTTAACCAAGGTTTCTCTCTTGAAGATAATGAATGGGTTGATGCGAAGGGCAAAGCTTATTTTGTTCAAGATGAGGATGAGGCTTATCTCAAAGTATCATTTTTCGGCCCGTTCTATGGGTCGTATGTGGTGTATGACCTCGATCAAGTAGATTATCAGTATTCCTTTGTGATTGGTCCTGACACTTCCTACCTGTGGTTTTTATCGCGTACTCCAACCGTGAGTGCTGAACTTAAAGAGCAGTTTTTACAGTCAGCTAAAGACCTGGATATCGACACGAGCAGCATTATCTGGGTAGACCAAAGCAGTTAAACCAACTTCATTCCTAACACGGATAAAATAAATGAGTACGCCACAAAATACCTTTATTAGAAAATTTTTCGAGTTGGAGTCCGCCGGTGGACTTCTACTCATATTCGCCGCGATCGCGGCGGTGATTATAGCGAACTCTCCGTTTGAGGTTTATTACGAACTCTTGTTGTCGGTGCCGGTTGAGGTCCGGGTGGGAAGCCTCGAAGTTGCTAAGCCTCTGTTACTTTGGATAAATGACGGATTAATGGCGATATTCTTCTTTCTAGTCGGATTAGAACTCAAACGAGAGCTGCTGGATGGAGAGTTATCGGACCCCAAAAATATTGTATTGCCCGGCGTGGGCGCTGTGGGCGGAATGTTGTTTCCAGCCCTTATCTACCTCTATTTCAATTACCATGACCCTGTCGCCGTACAAGGTTGGGCGATACCAGCGGCGACAGATATCGCGTTTGCTTTAGGCGTACTTTCGTTATTAGGCCCAAGAGTGCCTATCTCCCTTAAGATTTTTCTAACCTCAATCGCGATATTCGATGATATTGGCGCAATAGTCATTATTGCTGTGTTTTATACCTCTAAGGTGTCGCTAGGCGCGTTATTGGTTTGTTTGATATGCCTGCCTATCCTATACGTACTGAATAGGCGCAATATCATATCGAAAAGCCCCTATATTCTAATTGGTATTATTATGTGGGTGGCGATGTTGAAATCCGGTGTTGACGCAACTTTGGCGGGTGTCTTGTTGGCCATGTTTATTCCCTTGCGATCGAATCACGACCCTAATGTATCGCCGTTAAAGAGCTTAGAGCATGATCTACATTCAGTGGTCGCCTTCTTTGTGCTTCCGGTTTTTGCATTTGCCAATGCCGGCATTAACTTAACGGGTGTGACGATGGAACAGCTAACTCATGATGTACCAATGGGGATTGCGCTCGGCTTATTTGCGGGTAAGCAATTCGGTATTTTTCTGTGTTGTTGGGCATTCATCAAGATGCGTTGGGCTAGTTTGCCGACAGGAATGAACTGGTTAAGCTTATATGGGACATCTGCTCTTTGTGGGATTGGTTTCACGATGAGCTTGTTTGTGGGTTCATTGGCATTCGAAGAAACGGGCGTGAATTTATTATTTGATGAGCGCCTTGGAATCATCGTTGGCTCTTTGCTCTCAGGAGTGGTTGGCTTTTTGGCTATTAACAAGAGCTTAGCTAAAACCTAATTGCGTTGTGAGGGGCTGTGTGACCTGCTTAAAATCGATACAGTTCCGCACCGTGTTGGTTTAACCAATCGTGTTGCTCTTTCCAATTTGGCATCTGCTCAGCAACTAACTTCCAGAATCGTTTGGAATGGTTGAATTCCTTTAGGTGTGCAATTTCGTGGATAACGACATAATCTAGTATTTCTTCCGGCGCCATTACGATTCGCCAATTAAATGAGAGTTCTCCTTTATGGTCGCAGCTGCCCCAACGGCGTTTGTAATCGCGCACTCTTATCCCTGTTATTGAATGTTCGGGAAGCATGGCAGCGAGTCGGTTTTTAACGCGTAATTCTAAATGTTGAAGAGCTACCTTTTTATACCATGTGGTTAGTTTCCGTTTGATTGATACTTCTCTAGGCAGGTGACTCTCTACGATCGGAATCACTAAGTTTCCTTCTGGGCCAATAGTGATCTTGCTACGGCCGCTGTGGATGTCCAGGGTGTAGTCTACTCCGAGCACGCTGACGAGTGTTCCTTGAGTAAGTTCTAGAGGTTTAGCTTTTGGAGGCAGGTTTAGATAGCTCTTGCGGATCCAGTTGAGTTTCGTTTTGGCAAATTTAGTAATAGTGCTTTGACGCATGGTTTGCGGCACACGTGCCTTTATCCCTCCGTGCCCGACTTCAATCGAGAGTCGTTTCCGGCGTGTGCTGCGAACAACCTCGATTATCAATTCTTCGAGTTGAATAGTCTCTGTTGAATTGGTTTCAGCCGACACGGGTTTAATCGTTACCGATTAAGGTGATCACTTCGTTGGCGAGTGTAAAACGATCTTCTGCTTCGGGCATCTTACGAATAACCTGAATGCTTTCGGCACCGGTAAATCGATACTCCAATGGGTTACTGGCAATCTCTCGCATCAGTTGATCAATATTAATATTCGGGTCTTTGACAAACTTGATGTGGCCGCCTGAGGGTCCAATTTCCATCGTTTTAATATCGTTGCTGCCCGCATTAAGTTTTAGCTCGGCTATGGCAAATAGATTCTTTGCTGAATCTGGCAATAATCCGAAGCGATCAATGGTCTCAATTTGAAGTTCGTGCAGTTGCTCTAGATCCAGTGAGCTGGCAATGCGCTTATACATGGTTAGTCGCAGGTGAACGTCAGGAATATAGGCATCTGGAAAGCGGGCGGGAATGTGCAGGTTTACCTCAACTTTCTGCTGCTTGTCTTGGATCGTTGGTTTTTCACCGCGCTTGATTTGGCGCTGTCGTTTTATGCTCGAAATGGCTTGCTCTAAGAATGTGCTGTACATGCTATAGCCAATTTGATCAATCATGCCACTTTGCGACTCGCCCAGAAGTTCTCCAGCTCCGCGAATTTCCAAGTCTTGTGACGCTAGCGCGAAACCTGCTCCTAATGTGTCTAGCGCTTCTATAGCGGTGAGCCGTTTCTTCGCATCGTCCGTCATGCTATTCAGCTCAGGAGCAATCATGTACGCATAGGCTTGATGGTGAGAGCGCCCGACTCTTCCACGTAGTTGGTGCAATTGTGCCAGCCCGAACCGATCTGCCTTGTTAATGATGATGGTGTTGGCGGTGGGGACATCAATGCCGCTTTCGATAATAGTAGTGCAAAGTAATACGTTGAATCGCTGGTGGTAAAAGTCGCGCATCACTGACTCTAGCTCGCGCTCGCGCAGCTGACCATGACCAATTCTAATATTGGCATCGGGGACAAGGTCTTGAATCCTAGCCTGCATTTTTTCTATCGTTTGGACTTCATTGTGAAGAAAATAGACTTGGCCGCCGCGGCGAAGTTCCCGCACAATGGCTTCGCGAAGCAGGGCATCGTCCCATTCACGTACAAAGGTCTTTACCGAGATGCGCGCGCGCGGAGGCGTGGCTATCACCGAGATATCGCGTAGGCCGCTCAATGCAAAATTTAAGGTTCGTGGAATTGGTGTGGCCGTTAGCGTCAAAATATCGACTTGGCTGCGTAGCTTTTTGAGTTGTTCTTTTTGACGAACACCAAAGCGATGTTCTTCATCGATAATCATTAACCCGAGGTCTTTGAATTTAACGTCTTTTTGGATTAGCTTATGGGTGCCGATAGCAATATCGATGGTACCGTTCTTTATGCCTTCAAGACCGGCTTCCATTTCTTTCGCGGTGCGAAAACGTGAGAACAGCTCTACATTCACAGGCCAATCGGCAAATCGATCTGCGAAATTATTGTAATGTTGTTGCGCGAGCAGGGTCGTCGGGACCAGCATGACAACTTGTTTACTCCCTGCGATGGCCAGGTACGCGGCTCTCAAGGCAATTTCTGTTTTACCAAAGCCAACATCACCACACACTAGGCGATCCATTGGTTTTGCCTCAGTCATATCATTAATGACGTCGTTAATCACCTGTAGTTGATCTGGGGTTTCTTCAAAGGCGAACCCCGCGGAAAAAGTATCATAGCTATGGTCAACAGCAGGAAAGGCATGGCCTTGTCGAGCCATGCGCAAGGCTTGAATTTCCAAAAGCTCGGCGGCTACATCGTAGGCTTTCTCTTTGGCTTTGGTGCGCAGCTTCACCCAGGTGTCGCTGCCCATCTTGTGCAGTGGTGCAGTTTCTGGACCGCCACCAACATATCGAGAAACTAAGTCTAAGGATAAGACTGGTATGTAAACTTTATCGCCTTCTTGATATTCAATGGTCGCGAACTCATTATCATTACCATCGATGTTGATTGTCTCTAAGCCGCGGTATCGGCCGACACCATGATCTTCATGGACGACTGGATCACCGATATTAAGTTCAGCAAGCGAGCGGATGATTGCATCCGGGTCACGGTTCTTCTCTGAGCGTTTACGCCTTTGGAAAGTGCGTTCACCATAGAGTTGGGATTCGGTGATTACCTCTATACCGCGCTGATCTAAGCTCAGTCCGCGATCAATTTCCGCAACACAGAGTGATAGTTTTTGTGTGCTATTAGCAAACTCTTCCCATCCTGACGAAACATCACAAGGCTTACCCTTTTCCTTGAGTAGGCCAAGTAAGCTTTCTCGTCGACCTGCTGATTCAGCGACAATGAGTGTTCGGTTTGCCGTCTTGTCTAAATGCTCTATAAACTC
>CAJQNY010000140.1 GCA_905479805.1 uncultured Arenicella sp. | reverse complement strand
TGAGTATCACGCAGCAATTCCTTGGATTTATGAAAACGATGTTGATCGACAATATTTTGGTAGCCATTCTTTTCATGGCGTAAATTTCTAGCGAGTGTGCGCTCGCCAATATTTAATGATTTTGCTATTTCGGAGAGAGTTGGATAACCGTCGTCTGATGTTGCTGAAATAATACTCAAGACTTTAGATTTCCAAGTTTTCTGGCCATATTCGGGCCGTGATATCAGAGCATCCTCACATTGCCGCACAACCAATGCTGAAGTGCTACGGTTATATTTCGCATTGGGTGCTCGCATTTGTTCTTCGGGAATGGTGTACGAGTTCTCCTTAGCATCGAAGACCACTTTCGCGCCAAACATGTCATAGGATTCTGCATAACATGGCTTAGAGTGGGTGAATCTTAATTCCACGTCTTGGGGTTTGGTGCCTAAAAATGAAATGATCTTTTGATGAAAGTAGCTAAAGTAAGTTTCGATATAAAACCGTTGTAGCTCCGGCACTAGGGTGGCCTGTATCCACGGGGCAACAACCTTGATTCGACAAGCCGTGTCGACCATTTCTTTTTGGTTGACGAAAATATGAGATTCTAAACTCGAAAAGTAGGTGAGTCTTTCGATGGCTTGGTGTAGGTTTGGCGCACATAAAGCCGCTCGAATACTCAAACCTGACGCCAAGGCATCCCGGTACGGCAAGGTCTCAACGGATAAGCCAAAGTCTAGACCGAAATCCCGAGTCCCAGACAGTGCCATCGCCTCAAGTACCATTTCGAAAAAGGTCATTGGCGCAATAAGCCCACCAGGCAATAAGAGCTCTTCTCTTGATCTATCAGCTAGTCTTGAGATGATGCGGCTATCGAACCCGAGTCGATCGATCTCATCGCATATAAAGGCGCCGTGTATTGCCGGCATAGAGGGCGTGTTTAGGTAATGAATACTCGCGTTTTCGGCGCCTGATTGTATTGCTCGCAACATGAAATCATTTTAAGTGATTTTCCCAAATGGTCAATTTTTTAGTTATTGCCCATTTGATTAAGTGGCTAGTTCGGCAGCATATTACTGGGCAAACGACTACTTAAATGCCGTTTTCGGCAATATGCAACCCGAAGATGGCGGAATCCAACCTTTAGCTAGCCCAGTCATATTGGTTATTCTGTGGTCCATAAATAAAAGTTGTTCCCTGATTTCCTCTTATGTTGGCTAAGTTGCTGATTTTTCACCGTAAATAAGAGAGAGATTTTCGTCTTTTTGATTTGTACTCTAGATTTGTACTCTAGAGAGTTTAAATAAAAGAGTTTAAATGTAAAAGTGAAGCAGAATAAAACGACACCGAATGAACAACAAACTTCCAACACCAAAGGGAAACTTGGGTGGGGACTGCTCTTGGGAGCGGTAATTGTTGCTGGCGTTTGGTATTTGTCTGCTCCAGGAGCTCCGAACTCGGAAGTTGAAGAAAAAATAGCGAAGGTGCCTGCTAAGAAAATTACCAAAGAGAAGCCTCTTGCCGCATCATCATTGGTCGCTAACAAAGGAACCGAGGAAGATGAGAGCGAAGAAGACCCTTTTCAAGGCCGAGAAATGAAAGCACAGTTTCTACAAGTCGCTGACTTATACGAACAGAACTCTCGATATCCAGCGGGGTCAATCCCAGTCGTTGGCGAACGATTCGCCGAACCTATTAAGCCTTTCGAACAGGCTGAAGTTGATACGCCTTATCCGACCGATAAAGATGATGTTGATCCGATCCGAATAAGCGCCTCTGTTGAAAAAATGGAGTACTTCGCGGGTGAAACCATTGTCGCTAGAGTGTTAGTTAGTGGCGGTGGCGTGGATGAGTATTCAAGAATAGAAGCCTATGGGTCGGTAGTGAGTGGCAGTGATGCAAGAGATACCGGTCTGGGTGTTAATTTTGAGCGGGTAAGCTTTAATGAGTTTCGCTCGGTTATCGATACACAAACCGTTGTACCAGGGCAAATACCCCGTGAGGCCCTACTAAGTTTAACGCTTAAATTAGAAGATGGACGGACACTCGCTCAGACAGTGCCGTTCTTTTATAACGGCTCGGCATCAGCACGCGTTGAGAATGTAGTAAACAGCCGCCAAGAAGGGGCGTTTTTACTTATTCCCCTGCAATACAATGTGTTCGAAGCCGGCTATTACTTTGTGGATGCCATTCTGGATGATGCCGAATCAGGCCAGCCTCTAGTGCAATTACAAACCGAGGGAAGGTTGCAGTTTGGCAATGGCGTATTAACACTTAAAGCCCACATTCATGCGCTAATGGATGCAGGCTCAGCAGGGCCTTATCGCTTACGCGTAGTTAATACCTTCCGTGCCGGCACCTTCAATGAGACTCGAGATGTAGCCGCGACCGTCAGCCGGCCGTTTGGCTATGATGTGCAAGGCGCACCCTTCGAACAATATGACGACATAGCGTTCGTTGATCCAGAAGTTCAAGAACGGATAGAGTTTTTACAGCAATTGGGCAGTGAAGAGCAAACAGAAGAATCTGAAGCACCTCTCGAAACTGAATCAACTGAGGATGAAGAAGAAAAGGTGCAAACGTAAATCACCCTTTTGTGGTCTTGGGTTAAAGCAAAAAACCACGTTTAATACATATTATAAATAGTTAAATAAGACTAAAACTATGAGGAGGTTTCAAATGAAGTTGTTATCAATGTTGTTAATTACGAGTGTATTGTCTATCGCCCTGCTGCAGAGCTCAGATGCTCAAGCAGAGATTGCTGGCAAAAAGATAATTTTTGTTCACGGATTACAGACAAGCCACTTGCTTCAAACACGCGGCACACTAACTGCGGCTCAACGCAGAACCGATGCTATCGAGCAAGCCGGTATCTTTGCACCACACGTTGATGATTACATCACTTACTCGAGTACTGAGCGATTACAAGGCACGGTACAGTGGGAAGTATATAGCCAAGTTAAGGCCTTAGAATCAGCCGGCACATGTGCTCAAGGTTGCATGTTGGTGACAGCCTCGACCGGTGACCTAGTAACGCGATACATGTTGACTCGCCTAAACGCATGGAATATTGACTCAAGTAAGTTCCGAGTATTAGGAACCGTCGATATGGTTGGTGCGGGTGGTGGTAGTGAATTGGCCGACGTTGCTGTTACAGCATTAACCGGCAGTAATTTTCTAAGCGCCACAGCAAGAGCAGCAATGCAAGCTTGGTTAGGCGGTGACTTCAGTGGTTCCGCACCTTCTGCTCTAGGTATATTAAATGACCTACGACCAACGGTAGCACGTGTTACAGCTACTTCTAACAGCTCTATACCACGTGTAAAAATTGCGGGTGGCGGCCAAGTTGTGGCTTTGAATCTAACCGGTGCATTTTTACCGGGTACCGATGACGGTGTTGTTGCTATGCACAGCGCGTGTGGGGCACGTTATACACAGTCGATCGATTCCTGTTCTAATAGCATTAAAATCAATGGTCAATTGACTGGCGCTAACGGCCCTAGCTGGGGATTTTGGCACAACCAATTCCCAATCTTAATGGCTGAAAATATGGGCCATTCTCAAGCCGCTACAACAGACCCTGTTGGGCGTTTAGTTGC
>CAJQNY010000139.1 GCA_905479805.1 uncultured Arenicella sp. | reverse complement strand
CTCTTGTGAGGCATCGGTACGTCCAGCAGAGAATGGCACATCTACGCCGCCGGCTTTCTCGATCGCTGCATTGCCACCTAATACGATGAGATCAGCAAGCGAGACATTGCCATCAAATTCACTCTGAATGCCTTCAAGGGTTGTCAGCACCTTTGCAAGCTGAGCAGGCTTATTTACCGCCCAGTCTTTTTGCGGGACCAAACGAATTCGTGCGCCGTTCGCGCCGCCTCGATTGTCTGAACCTCGGAAGGTTGAAGCTGATGCCCAAGCCGTACTGACTAGTTCTTCAATCGATAAGTCTGATGCCAATATCGCACTTTTGAGAGCGCTAACATCTGAATCGCTTATTAGAGCGCCTTGGTGTGCCGGTACAGGGTCTTGCCAAACAAGCTCTTCTGATGGTACTTCCTCGCCTAAATAGCGGCTTACTGGTCCCATATCGCGATGAGTTAGCTTGAACCATGCTCTGGCATAGGCATCGGCAAACTCTTCTGGGTTTTCGTGAAAGTGTTTTGAGATTTTCGCGTACTCAGGGTCTAATTTAAGAGCCATAACTGCGGTGGTCATCATCAACGGTTCGGTGCGTGATTCATCGTGCGCAGCCACCGGTTGGTCGGCGTTGGAAGCGGCGGTTGGTGTCCACTGTACATGACCGGCAGCGCTGGTTGTTTGCTCCCAATTGTATCCTAGTAATACATCGAAATAACCCATATCCCATTGAGTTGGGTTCACGGTCCACGCACCTTCAAAGCCTGCGGTGGTTGTGTCGCCGCCTTTGCCAGTGCCGTGAGTGTTGATCCAACCAAAGCCCATTTGTTCGAGCGGAGCACCTTCTGGTTCAACGCCTACGTCTTCTTCAGACCCTGCACCATGACCTTTGCCAAAGGTATGCCCGCCTGCGACTAGCGCTACGGTCTCATAGTCATCCATCGCCATACGTGCGAAAGTGTCACGGATATCAAAGCCTGATTTAAGTGGATCAGGCTCTCCATTGGGACCTTCCGGGTTAACGTAGATTAAACCCATTTGTACTGCGCCGAGAGGCGATGCTAATTCGCGTTCACCGCCATAACGTTCATCTTCTAGCCACTCAGTTTCTGGCCCCCAATATATATCCTCCTCAGGCTCCCAAACATCTGCGCGTCCGCCACCGAAACCAAAGGTCTCAAAGCCCATCGATTCCATGGCAACGTTACCCGCTAATACCATAAGGTCTGCCCAAGAGATTTGACGCCCATATTTTTGTTTGATCGGCCAAAGAAGTCTGCGTGCCTTATCCAGGTTACCGTTGTCCGGCCAGCTATTTAGTGGCGCAAAACGCTGTGAACCCGTTGATGCGCCGCCTCGACCATCATAGGTACGGTAGGTGCCGGCGCTGTGCCAAGCCATACGCACAAATAAAGCGCCATAATGTCCGTAATCAGCAGGCCACCAGTCTTGGGAGTCGGTCATTAAGCTCGTAAGGTCTTGTTTGAGGGCTTTTAGATCGAGCTTCGCAAACTCATCGGCATAGTCAAAGGACTCACCCATTGGGTCGACCATCGGTGAGTTCTGACTTAATATCTTTAGATTAAGCTGCTCCGGCCACCAATGTTGGTTAGCGGTATTACCTGTTGCTTGGCTAGGACTGTGAATGACAGGGCACTTACCCTGTGTCGAAGTGGAATCGTTCATGATTAGTACCTGCGAGAATGAAGTTATTTAATATGTGCAATTAAAATAGCGCTTACCAGCAATAAGCACAAATCGTTTAAAATAGTAAATCTTATCGGCATAAACTATATATAGATCGCTTGATATACCTGGCGAGCGGTCGGCCGACCGTTTATTCGGTCCTGTTGATAGTGAAGAGGATCTAGAACGTCCCGCCTGTAATGGTATGTAATACCAGTTGAGTTAATCGCCGAGTATGTTGAGGTGGATGTAATTGGGAAGGCGCTGATAGATCAAATAGTACCTTAGTCTTCTAACTAACAGACTCACAAGGAGAAAATCATGTTCACATTCATCACTAAGCTTAGTTCCTGCGCAATCCTGTTAATCGCAAGTCTCTTTTCCGCTTCGTTGATTTATGCAGGCGATGTGGCCCCAGTTGGGGACACTGCGTACCCGGCGTACGGGAGTTGCGACACAACAAGTGCGCCATACTTGCCCACCAGCTGGTCAGCAAATGCACTCTTAACACCATTTCAATCTCAGCCATTGCAGGTTGCGAGGGTATCCGTTTCAAGTCTCCCTGGCCAAGATAGTAAAATGGTCGTGACCACAGATAATGTACTAAGCAAAGGCCCAACGGCCTGGTATGTTCAGGGTGAAAAGACCTACGCTCTTACCAATAACGAAGCTGGGCAACTACAATGTCAACTTATGCTGGAAACGCCGACACCCTGGGTAGCACCTTCCAGCGATTTGCTAGTTAATAGCGGCTGCTCATGTCAGGGTAGCAATGTGGTAACCGGTAAGGAATCTGAGGCGTGGAGATGCCCCAATGGAATTACCGCGGGTACAGGTAGTAATAAGCATGATGAGTATGATTGGTATTGGTTTACTAAGGACAAAAATAGCTTTCCCAATAGAATAATCAATTCCCGCAACATTAATGCCCATGATCTACCGATTTTAGGAGACGCATCGCTGGTTAACTTCACCGATGTGACAACTTCAATCGACCCCTTACTTAAGGCTGCTGATATAGCTTGCAATTCAGATTCTCATTCAGCCGTCGCAGCAAGCATAAGTAGTCCAAAGATCGATGGGCTAAGCTATCAAACTAACGATCAACCGCAACCGCCAACTTGGCCGAATACCGCATTCGCTAATGGTGCGCTGTTCGCTGTTGGCGGGAGCCATACTAGTATGGCGATATACTATGATTGGAATACCAAACAGGAAGTTTCAAAAATTAAATCAGTAGATGGTTCTATCCAAGATACACGCCTAACCAAAGGCATTACCTATGAAATAGTCTACGAGCCCGATAGTACGCGGATATGTGAAGGCACTTTAGTAGACGTGGGTACTTGGCATCCAGATTGGGCACATAATGATGGATGCGAATACAAGGCAACAATCGAAGCTGATTCTCCATTGAATCCAAGAGGTACGCCTTTGCAAGCGATGTCATGTTTCTTTGGTGGAGTTGGCGAATCCGCATCAAATATTCAAGCGTGGTACTCATACGATGATGAACCAGTCATGTTTTATGAGACTAATGCCGGAGATTTGGATTTGATTGACTATTATCAATGGATACCAAACGCAGAGATTCCCAAAGGCGTCATATATCCCATAAGTAGCTGTGCAGGTGCTGCTCAGCCGACTACAGGTTGTAATTCCTGCCACGGTAAGGTTAGCTAAATTATTTTACTACACAAACGGAGACTCCCATGGACACACAAAAACGAGAAACGGCCCACAGCATTCTAGAAGAGACGAAAGCGGCAATTGAAGGCTCATTTGATCTTGCAAAGATTTTTGCTGATATTGAGGCGTTCGTCGCTTACCTGCAACATAGCGAAAAACTACTGATTAATGCCATAGAACATGCCCAAGGCCAACCACTTCAATACCCAGAGCCAGAGTCTGGTGAAGCGGAGTTTGGTTGGTTGCCTTACCTATTTGAACACGCGAAAGACCCTGACAGCACAGACCCTCTAATACTCGCATTTCAAGCTAAGTTGTCTGAATACACTGGCAAATATGCACATTTGCTTGAATCGGTTTTAGAAGTCATTGGCATTCTAGCCACACCGCAGATTTCGAGCGCTCAGTGGCTTTACCTGGAAGACAATATGGATCAATCCAAAATCATCGCTAACGATGGCACCATAGTAGGTGATTCTTTATATGAAGATTTGGACTCTGGTTGGTTATATGTACCACTCAATTATATCGTTAACCTCGCGTTTCCATCTGATATTGCTAGCTTCACACCACCTGGTGGTGCTAAACCGTTTAATCAATCTATAGGAGGAAGCGCAACATCGATAAAGGTGGCAATCATCGGAGACTGGGGAACAGGAGATTATGAAGCCAGCCCTGGATATAAGCCATCGGCTGGGGTTTTACAGGCGGTGGAGAATTTGGATCCAGACTTCGTCATTCACTTAGGTGATGTCTATTATTGTGGTACAGACTTACGGTTACCGCCTGGTGAAGAAGCGAGTAATTTTCTAGATCTTTGGCCTAACAGATTTGCGGGTAAGAGTTTTACCTTAAATTCGAACCATGAAATGTACGGTGGTGCACAAGGCTTTTTCAATGTTGCACTAAATCGGGTTGATACTAATTTATCACCTTTTAGTCTACAGAATGGATACAGCTACTTTGCCTGTGAGTTTGGTGAGTGGGTCATCGTTGGTATGGATGCCGCCTATAACGATACCAGTGCTTTGTACATGCAGGGGGGTATTGGGACAGATACAACAATTCCAAATGACCCTCAACTTGAGTTTTTACGCGATGTGGCAAAGCAATACAAGGACAAAAAGATCATCCTAATGAGTCATCAAACGGGCATGTCAACGGATGGCACAACAACTGATGATTTCCCATTGTTTAATCAAACCCAGGCGTTAGGCTTGACCCCTGATTACTGGTATTGGGGTCACATTCATCTCGGGCTGGTTTATGGTGATAAATCGATTGTATCCACTTCTACACAGGGAAAGACAAAGGCGCGTTGCGTCGGCCACTCAGCCATTCCTTTTGGCGATCCATGGGGGTTAAAGGTTGGCGGCGGCGTTATCGATTTTATTGCAGACACGCCGGTTCCCGATACAAGTTTGATCGAGAACGGTCTCGCCATGTTAACGCTCGGATCTCAGGGGGAAATCAAAGAACAGTTCTTTAATGGTGTTGAGCCTGGGAGTACTGATATGCCGGTTTGCATCTGGCATGGACCTGAAAGTGATTAGATTCACTAATAGGCCATCATGACCACGCTCAATTGAAAAGCTAAGTGCTTTGCTTTTTGAGATGAGGCTGCTGGGTTAGACTCAATGCCATCTTACTAATAAATTGGTTTTAAAGGTTATTGTGAACTCTATCCTGCGCTCATTTTTAATTGCCCTGGTCGTATCTGCTTGTGCGCCTATTGATCCCTATAACGCGAGTAAGCCAAGCACTGTTAAACAATCAGTTGATCGAGGCGACGGTGGGGTGTCTGATTTTTATGATTACGAGCGTCATTTATTGCCCCTAAAAGCAGGTGTGCTACTAAGGCAAGAAGCCTTATTGCAGCATCAATCAATTCCGGGCGCTTCTCGAAGCACTCGATTGCTCTACACGTCGATAAATGGTTTAGATAATACGTCAATTGTGACGGTTTCTGGCACTTTGTCTGTGCCCGAGGGGCGTGCCCCAGACGGTGGTTGGCCGGTGTTATTGTGGTCTCATGGAACTGTCGGCATAGCGGATATTTGTGCACCTAGTTGGACCGGCTACGTACCGTTTCATGACGAATACCTAAAGCAATGGATGGATCAAGGTTACGCCATTCTTGCATCTGACTATCAAGGACTGGGCACACCTGGCACACATCCATACTTAGCAACTCGGCCGGCGGCTTATAGCAACCTTGATCTACTACGAGCCGCAAAGAACATAGACGACCAACTTTCTGATAAAGTTGTTGTCGTTGGGCAATCTCAAGGTGCCGGTGCAGCTATTGCGACGGCTGCCTACGCACCCGATTATGCACCAGAGGTCTCGCTTCTCGGTGTGGTGGCGACGGGTGTGCCGTTTTTCTCACCAGAAGGCTTGATTGCCGTACAGAAAGCACGCCCCAAAGATAAAATCGATCCGATGTTAGGCTACAATTTTCTAGCGTTGACGTTGGTGGAACAATTGCTTCCAGATTTTGCTTTGGAAGATTATGTACGCGAAGAAATAATACCAACGGCCCGGGCTGTAAGTGGCGTCTGCAATCGAGACATGCGTAAGCGTATCAACGATGAAGGATTAACGTACGATAAAACGTTTAAAAAAACGCCTGAGGAACCGTTGAAAGTAGCCTTTGCTCAAATGGGGTTTCCTACGCTGAATATAGGAGTGCCTATATTTGTTGGCTCAGGTTCAGCTGACCGCGATACCCCCCTTAGAATGCAACTAAGTTTTGCCAAAAAGGCATGTGCCGCAGGATCGATAATCCAGATGCATACCTATGAA
>CAJQNY010000138.1 GCA_905479805.1 uncultured Arenicella sp. | reverse complement strand
TTTTCAACAATACCGTTATGCACTAAGGCGATTTGCGAGTGGTTATCGCTGTGAGGATGCGCATTCACATCGTCCGGCTTGCCGTGCGTTGCCCAGCGTGTGTGACCAATACCGGTGGTTCCCGCTAACGTTTTAGGAAGCCTCGCTTCTAAATTGACTAGCTTACCTGCCGCTTTATAAGTGGTGATAGCATGATCTGCGATCACTGATACGCCAGCAGAGTCATAGCCTCGATACTCTAGGCGGCGAAGGCCAGACATTAAAATTGGGAGCGCGTTTTGCGTGCCGGTGTAAGCGATAATTCCACACATAGTTTTCAGTCTCGTCGTTGTTTATCGCGCTGATTAGCCATAAATGATGCGGCGGATTTGCCGCTCACTTAATGCCGGTGCAGCAAAACAGCGCTGCGCCAATTCCTGACTAATGAGCGTATAAATTTGTGAATTTGCTAAACCTTGAAACTGACATTCGCTGTGTCTTCTGGTGATGTATTGCTCGACAGCTTCTTGGTAAAAACTCAGTACTTCTTCGACTAATTGCTGAGCTTTGGCGCTGTCTAAGGCGCTGATGCTTGTGAGGTGTTCGATGAGTTCGGCGGGGACAGTTTCAGATTTCATTGCTTGGATTTAACGACTGATGGGCGTTGGGTTCAATGAGTTTACCCGTATTCGGGTAGAAGTTTGTTGATGTCATAGATACTAACTTTCAGCTTTCAATGCCAAATAATACAGGGCATAGGCGCACACTAAGATCGCAAGCTCATTAAATTACGAAACGTAGTGATTTCTTCTAAAATACCAAGCAGTTTGTAGAAAACTGAATCAAACCAGATGTATTATATATAACTAAACCATCAAACTTTGAAAAACTCTCAGTTCTTGTTAAAACTATCTTGAGCAACTCGAAATATGATTAGTGTCAGCAAACGAAAAAAGAACACAACTTCTACGGGAAAGATCTCTAGTTTTACAGTAGAGATATATCATCAAGAATTACAAGAATATAAGATAGTTACTGGCAAAGACAGGGAAATATTGAAGGCTAACATTCACAATGCAAAAAGAATTTTAAATGAAAAGTGGGACAAACAACTGTTAAAAGTTGAAAAAGACGAAATCGCCAAAAATCATGAGAACAAGATAAAAGAAGCTGAAGCCAAAACTCATGAATATGAAAAACTCCAAGAATCCTTAAGCAATATCCTAACGGATTCACTTGACGTAAAAATAGCAGTAGATTGGGACAAGGAAAAACAAAACGGTACATTCAACTTCAAGCCAAAATCAACAGATTGGCTTATATACAGAACTGATGGTTATCCCCAAGATTACGTACAAATTAACCTTCCTGTAGAGCCTTTAAAAAACGAGTACTTCAAGAAAGTATCAATTTTAAATAAGCTTCTCAAAAGAAAAGAAGAAATACTCAAGAGACAAAAATCTGAATATGATTTAGCCATAAACAGATGGCATAAAAATAAGAATAAGGCCTTAGAAACCAACCAATCTAGGGAAAAAGACCTCCGTGCCGAGCAAGAGCAATGGCTAATAGAGGAAGAAGTTTTCGATGAAAATCAAAAAGAGTACAATCTTAATATTGACGAAATTAAAGGCGGCTACAGAAGAAAAAGTGAAAATTCCATAAGAGATTACTGCAAAATAGTCCTTAGAGATTCCATTTATCCAATTGAATTTAAAAAGAACACTACAATACAGTTCAGCTCTGATGACAGCACACTGCAAGTTGATTACAACCTCCCCAACCAAAGCAAAATACCAAAAGCAGTCAATCTAAAATACATCAAATCCCGAGGAAAATTCCAAGAAAAACTTTTAACACAGTCTCAGCACAACCAACTGTTTGATTCAGTTATCTATCAAATTTGCCTTAGAACATTATACGAACTATTTAGTGCTGACAAAATTGATGCCATTAAATCAATCATCGTCAATGGCAGAGTCACAGATATCAATACCGCCACAGGCCATGAAGAATCAAAATGCATTGTTGCCATTCGAGTAGAAAAAGACAAATTTACTGAGGTAAACCTTTCTAACGTAGATGCACGTGACTGCTTCAAACTCCTCAAAGGAGTCAGTGCTGCAAGACTAAGCAATTTATCAGCTATACAACCAAAGCTAGGACTTAACATGTCTGATAAACGCTTTATAGATTATCACGCTGTATCAGGTCGGTTAAATGAAGGTTCAAATATTGCTGCAATGCATTGGGAGGATTTTGAGCATTTAGTTGCTGAGTTATTCGACAAAGAATTCTCTTCTACTGGAGGTAAAGTTGAGCTCACTCAAAGCAGTAACGATGGAGGCATTGATGCCGTTGGCTTCAATTTAGACCCATTATTTGGTGGGAAATATATTATACAGGCTAAGAGATACACGAAAACTGTTGGTGTAGCGGCAGTTCGTGACTTATATGGTACATGTCAAGATGCAGGTGCCAACAAAGGAATACTTGTTTCAACCGCAGATTTTAGCCCAGCTGCATATACGTTTGCAGATGACAAACCTCTCCAGCTTTTTTCTGGCTCTGAATTGCTCGGTTTGCTTGAAAAGCACGGTATAAAAGCAAGAATTAACCTGAGTGAGGCTAGGAAAGTTAAAAAAGGTATTTGACTGCAATATTAGCGTTCTTCCCTCGTATGCCAAACCCGCAAAATAAATATCTCATCACGCGTAAGCTCATAACGCATCTCATACCCTCCGATTAACAATCGCCGAACTTCGCGCCCTTCAAACTCACCCAGTCTTACACCAATTCTTGGATACTCAATAATTCGATCCGGTGCGGCACTTAAGGACTGTACAGTCTTAGCTGCTGATACTGAATTAACTAGCTCCAAGAATTCATAAAGTCGAACGATGTCATCTAGCGCTTTACTCGCCCATCTAACTCTCATCCGCAGGAACCGGCAGAGGCTGATCTGTAGAAAGACTATCTGCCCAAGCGGTAATAGCTTGATGACTGATAAGTCGTCCATTATCCACATCATCCAGAGCTTCTAAGGTCATGCGATAACGCTCTTCCTCTTGTAAAACCCAATCCTGTAAGGCCTGCTTAACAATCCAGTTTTTTGAGCGTTCTAACCGTTGCGCCAAACCGTCAATTTTATCTGCTAAGGGAACAGGGACATGGGCTGTGAGTGTTCTAGTATCCACATTGATTACCTATTATTAAAAACTAATCATAATTAATCACACTGTATCATAGCTCCATAGAACAACAGCAAAAAAGTTGACAATCAACGCTATTCGACTATCTTCAGTCAGAGGTCGCTAAAGACGCGGAACAAGCAGAATGCGGCAAATTAAGCGAACACACTATTAAGTCTTTATTGGAAGATTTAAACAGTCAGGAATAAATTAAATTATATGAACAAAACAGCCGTCGTTATGGGCGCAACAGGATTAGTCGGTAGCGCCCTCGTCAATCAATTAGCAAATGCCGAGTATATCGCTAAAGTGATCACGCTCACCCGAAAGAGCACTGAGCACGCCTCGTCAAAAGTGGTTAATCACGTGGTGGATTTCGACCATTTAGAGAATTACGCCGAGTTATTTGAAGCGGATTTATTATTCTCCTGTCTCGGTACTACGCTAAAACAAGCGGGCTCAATCGAAGCTCAGCGCAAAGTTGATATCGATTACCAGCTGAAAGCTGCAGAGCTCGCCGTAAGCAATAGCGTAAGTCATTACCTGCTAATTTCTTCTAGCGGAGCAAGCCCACAAAGCAAGAGCGCCTACCTGAAAATGAAAGGTGAATTGGAGCAGAGCATCAAAACATTGCCATTCAAACGAATCAGCATCTTTCAGCCATCACTGTTATTGGGTAAGCGCAGCGCTGATTTTCGATTAGCAGAAACGGTGGCGAGCTGGATACTGCCTGTGCTATCGGTGATTCCAGGCATTCGAAAATATCGCCCTATAACTGGTGAACAAGTCGCAGCAAGAATGGTTTTGACGAGTCACAGCGCTGGGGAAGCTATTGAAGTGTTTCAACTTGATGAGATCTTTATCAAGTAACAAGCAGATTCGTAAGCAATGTCGACATTGATCAATGTTGCCTTGAGGAATATCAAGAAAACCAAAACACAGCCTGCTAATATTCCCACTGTGTTTCATATTGCTCGGGATTTACGTGCAGATGTATTTGCTAAGGTGCACAACCTCGCGCTGGCACAAGTGCAAAGTTTCAGCTCGATAGCGTGAATGCCATTCTGCGTGAGCAAATTACTGGAATTCGAGTAATCCGCGC
>CAJQNY010000137.1 GCA_905479805.1 uncultured Arenicella sp. | reverse complement strand
CCCAAATACGGCGTAAAAACCGTGCTCAAATCGTCACTTACACAACGTAAGCTCCTCTTTTGTGCGCGATTTTGCCTTGTCTTTGAACAAAATAGATTCACTGCAAAGGCCTCATCCTGCTATGTGTGTTCGGATGACGTTCCTGATTTACTCGTAGATGACCAAGGAACGAGCCTTTCTTTGTTTGTTCAACATTAATTTAACACATCTATATCAAAGACAAGACCAAAAATCGAACCGTCAAACCGAATTCACCCCAGATGGGGTTATTGAACTCCGCGCTATGCTAAGGTATATCTACACGTCCAGAGTTTGGCTTCAACTTCAGAACACATATAAAAGAGAACTCAACATAACTCAATGATCAAATAAAATTGTCTACAATCCCTCCACTTTTCGTTGAAAAACTAGTCAATAGCACGCTATTACCGTCGTTTCTCGCCTTAATTGGAGACATTCTAGCCCATTTTTATAATGACCCTGAGTTATGCCGAGTTCTCATAAAATAATGAGAAATCGATGATTTTAGGATTAAACAAAAATTTGTTTATGCATTCAAATACAAATTCGCGTGACACTGGCTTACAAGAAAAGACCTTTAGGTCATTAGCCGGTCTTACGGTAATGCTTTTCTTAACGGCCTGTCAGCCGAATTCAAAGAATTGGCAACACAATCAAGACTTTCTGCCCGAGTCGAATCAGACCGAGTCGAATCAGACCGAGTCGAATCAGGCACAGAGCGCTGTGCAAAGTCAAAATAGTGACAATGCGGGTAGTGGTAATGCTCTAACTAATGACACAAGCGTAGAACCCGGTCAGCAAATTATTGCAGGTGAAGCGATACGAGTTAAGAGGCCAAAGGCGCCAAGTTCGAGCAGTAAACCCAACTCGAATGGCGGCGACATTATGCTGCGTTTTTCTCAAACTCCAATTCGTGATGTTGCACAAATCATCTTAGGTGATTATCTAGAGAAAGAATTTGAAGTTGACGACGCAGTGAATGGCTCGGTGAGTCTGAATAATCAATCTGGATTGAACAAGGCTGACTTACTCCCCACCTTAGAAACCTTGCTCAGTAGTGTTGATGCGAAGTTGGTAGAAGAGGGCGGGGCATTTAAAATAGTTCCCGGTGCTAAAAAACAAGTTTCGTTTAGCAATCAGAACTTAGATATTTTGCCATTGCGTTATATCAAAGCAAGTGAGTTTGCCAAAATGCTGGGTAGCTACCAGGTTGGTGCGACGGTTATTGAAGATGGCAACTTGCTGGCCCTGAGTGGTCCACAAAGCAAGATCAACCAAGTGCGAAAGCTTGCCAAGAGTTTTGATGTAAATTGGTTAGCCGGGAAATCAATCGGTCTTTTTCCGGTTAGAAATGCCAGCGTTCAAACCATCAAAGGCGAACTGCTTGAACTGTTTGGCAATGGCATCGACCGAGAATTGGAAGGCGCCTTACGGCTAATCGCAATTGAAAGATCGAACACTATTATGGTGATTGCTTCCCAGCGGGATTCTGTGTCGTTGATGGGCGAGTGGGTTAATCGGCTCGACCGAGTCGGTGGAGAAGACAGCCAAAACTTTTTTATCTACCGTGTGCAAAATGGCCGAGCCGCTGATTTAGCTGAATTGTTGACGAGCATGTTTGGGCAACCACGCCGCGCTAATGGCTCTTTGGATGATATTGACCAAGACCGTGGCCGTGCAGATAATCAAGGGCCTGGATCGTCCAGTCAAAATCAGTCTAGACGAAACAATACTAATGGCGACTTCCGCGTTATTGCCGATGAGAGCACCAATAGCTTGATCGTTTCAGGTAGCCCACATTATTTTAAATTAGTTCGCCAAGCCATGGAGCAGTTGGATAGCACGCCGTTGCAAGTGCTAGTAGAAGCTCGAATCATGGAGCTCACCTTAACTGATGATTTGCAATATGGTTTGGAATGGTTTTTGAATGGGTCTAGAGCGAGCTCTAATACGTCAAGCAATCTTGATTTTAGAGTTGCCGGAGTAGACATCCCAGTGCCTGGGTTTAGTTATGTGATTGAACGTGCTGGTGAAGTTCGAGCAGCGTTAAATGGTTTAGCCGATGATTCACGTTTGAAGGTTTTGTCATCTCCTTCTTTGATGGTTCTGAATAACCAAACGGCGAGTATTCTAGTGGGTGATGAAGTACCAATACCAACGCGCCAAGCGATTTCAAATATCTCGCCTGATGCGCCGACCGTGAATGAAATCGAATACCGCAACACCGGAATTCTATTGACTGTTTCACCACGGGTTAACTCTGGTGGCATGGTGACCATGGATATCAGCCAAGAAGTGAGTAGTGTCGCGAATAATACGACTTCACAAATAGATGCGCCCACAATACAACAACGCAAATTGAATAGTACAGTTTCGATTCGCAGTGGTCAGACAGTAGTGCTAGGCGGTTTGATCCGTGAGCAAGATTCGGTCAGAGATTCGGGCGTTCCCCTGTTAAAGAACATCCCTGGTTTTGGTAAATTGTTTAGCAATACCAGTAACCGAGTGCAACGCACCGAATTGGTCGTATTGATTACGCCAAGAGTTATCCTCAACGAGCAGGACACAGACTCAATCACAGAAGAGTATCAACGTAAAATGATAGGCTTGAGGCCTATTCGCGTTGGTGAGATGTAGTCTGGTTCTATTTGGACTCGTACTGTTTACCAAGTCGAAAACCAACATAGCCCCAAGCGGCTGCAATGCCTGCTCCCACTAAAGCAACGGCCGCTAAGCCTAAGCCGAGGCCTTGTGTTAAGCCTGTGAAGGCCCAGGCCCAAATTAAGTCGCCACCGCGATAAGCGACAATATCGATAACCGGCTTGGTTTTGAAGCGGCTTTCTCTATCCACTTGGGTGAAGAGCATCTCTCTTGCAGGGCGCGCTAAGCCGTAATTACCTGCGCTACGCGTAATCCACAAGCCCAATGCCACTAAGAGTATGGGTGAGAATGCGAGCACCAACATTCCGAATACTATGACAATAGGTACGATGGTGAGGGCGGTTGGCATGCCGACTTTGGTGACGATGCGCCCAGTTAAGAAGAAGGCCAGCACAAAGGTAATGGTGTTAGTGATTGTGTCGCGGACGGCGTAGATCGAAGTCCTATCGGCGCGTGAATAGTCGACTAATAAGTTCTTTTGTTCAAAATAAATAAAGGAGCCAATGCCGGTATACAAAATAAGGAATAGGCCAATGCCTAATAGATAGGGATTGGTGAAAAATTCTTTAAAGCCACTAAACGGGTTTCCAGCAATTTTGGCTTCTGCTAGTTCATTCTGCAGAGTGGCATTGCCAAGCTCGGTTGTCTTTAATCGACTCAAGTAGAAAGTGAGCGGTATTGGAATCAATAACATTAATGCAGACACCAGCATCATTTGCTGAACACCAATGACTTGAGCGAGCACCGCAGAGAGTGCTGGTCCTGCGATAGCGCCTATGCTGGCACCGGCAGCAATAACCGAGAACAGTCGCCCAGCTTGGTCTTTGTTGAAGGTGTCAGCCATGAAACTCCAAAAGACCGAGACATGAAACAACGCAAAGACACTGACCCATAAGTAGAATGCTTTATCGACGAATACCGTATCGGTCGAGGTTTGTACCATTAAATAGAATACTAAAAAACTGGCCGCGAAGAATAAATACACACTCGGCACGAGCCTCTTAAAAGCGATCTTTGTCACGATGATTCCATACAGTGCAACGATGCCGGTACTGATGAAGAAGTTAAGCGTCCACAGCCAACTAACTTCAGCATCACTCCAATCCGAGGCCATCGCATCCCGAACTGGCCGTAATAGGTAATAAGCCGTCATCAACACCAAGACGAACAAGAATGAGATAAATGCCGATTTAAATTCGTGACGCTGCATATTGGTGCTGCGTAGAACTAGGTTTATCACTGGGTTTTTCGATTCAGTCATTGGGTAATTATAGGAGTTAATAAGTTTTGGGACATATTTATCTTCTTGATCATAACAGGAAGTAAATCCTAGTTTGAAATCTGCTACCATTCGACCAGCATTTCCTGACATTCACATAACTAATTTTACTCAACTAATCATTACACATAGATATCTATGACCGTTTCAGATTATCGAAGTTTGATCCAAGCCGCTAAATGGCGAGCCGCTAAGTCGATGACAACAGGTGCTTTGAGTGATTCTTGGAGCGATTGGCTAATGCATCAGGGATCGTTAACGCGTAAGTTAACGGACTACGCGGAAGGGCAATTCACATTGAAGGTACTCAGCGAAGAGTGGAGTACTCCGAATCGCTATGAGGCCAATAAGCTGGGTTTGGACTTGCCCGCTTGGGCAATGATTCGTGAAGTGGAGCTGTCGTGTAAAGGCACGCCTACTGTTTATGCGCGTAGTGTCATTCCACAGAACGTGTATCAAGAAAACAAAAACACTTTGGCTACTATGGGCAGTAAACCTCTGGGGCACTTCCTCTCTCGTTCGGCTTTGTTGCAACCGAGCATGCGGGATATTTGTGAGATTAGTTTGGTGAGCGGATCTATGGAGAGCAGCTATGGCAGAGCTACTCTCTATAATTACAATGCAGGAACTATTTTGGTACAGGAGTTTTTTATTGACCCTGGGTTAGCTACTTAAATAGAGAAGTTCTAAAAAAGCAGTTCTAATCGTCTAAACCACCCATGCAGATATATTTGGTTTCGAGATAATCATCCATGCCGTATTTGGAGCCTTCGCGGCCTTGCCCCGATTCTTTAACTCCCCCAAACGGAATTACCTCAGAAGTGATGGCTGTTTCATTGACGCCCACCATGCCATATTCGATGGCTTCTGAAACACGCCAAACCCTTCCCACATCCCGAGTATAAAGATACGAAGCCAAACCAAATTCAGTGTCGTTAGCCATCGCAATGGCTTCTTCCTCAGTACTGAATTTGAATATTGGTGCGACCGGGCCAAATATTTCTTCACGAAAAACCCGCATATCAGTGGTCACATCGGTAAGGACGGTAGGTTCGAGATAACAAGCTCCGAGGCTACTGGGCTTACCGCCGACAACCGCGCTTGCCCCATTGGCAATCGCATCATCAACGAGAGCTTGAACATCGCTCACTGCGCCTTCATTGACCATGGGGCCGTGAGTGTTACCTTCATCTAGACCATTGCCAACTGTATAAGCACTGACGACCGCACTAAACTTTTCTACAAATTGGTCGTAGATAGTATCTTGCACCAAGATACGATTAATACATATGCAGGTTTGTCCTGAATTACGGTATTTCGAAGCAGCAGCTCCTGTTACCGCTTTGTCAATATCGGCATCTTCGAACACGATTACTGGCGCGTTGCCACCCAGTTCCATCGAGGTTCGTTTGACTGTATCGGCGCATTGCTTCATTAGGGTCTTTCCAACAGGCGTCGAGCCGGTGAATGATAGTTTACGCACGATGGGGTTAGACGTCATCTCGCCCCCTATCTCGCGGGCGCTCTTTCCAGGCAACATGCTGAGCAGGCCAGCAGGTAATCCCGCTCTATCGGCTAACTCAGCCATCGCGAGTGCTGAGAGTGGTGTCTCCTTTGCAGGTTTGATAACCATGGCACACCCAACGGCGAGAGCAGGCCCAGCTTTGCGAGCGATCATGGCATTTGGGAAATTCCATGGAGTAATGGCGGCGGCAACACCCACCGGCTGTTTGATAACCACCGCGCGCCTGTCAGTTTGTGGAGTTGGGATCACATCACCATAAACTCGCTTTGCTTCTTCGGCAAACCACTCGATGAACGAAGCGCCATAGGCTACTTCACCTCGTGATTCCGCGATTACTTTCCCTTGCTCAGCCGTCATGATAATGGCCAAGTCTTCTTGATGCTGCATAGTGAGGTTGAACCATTCACGTAAAATGTTCCCTCGCTCTTTGGCAGAACGCTTCTGCCATTCAACCATGGCCACTTGGGCTGTCTCAATGGCACGCTTAGTTTCGGTAACGCCGACACTTGCGACGTCAGTGATTTTTTCGCCAGTAGCAGGGTTGAAAACGCTGAAGGTTTCTCCTTGATCACCATCAACCCATTCTCCATTTATAAAGGCTTGAGTTCGGAGCAGCGTTGGGTCGTTCAATGTGATAGACATAGTGGTAATCCAGTTTTAGAAATTCTAGTGAGTTAAATAGCTTAGGGGATGAGTTCGAATGCAGATATTAACGTATTAAGGCGAACACTGCCGCCTTGTTATTCGGGTCAAATCCATCGAAAAGGGCGAATACTAGTACATTAATATCGATTAATGAGACTTTGAAAATCATTATACGTCAAATGCGTTGCGTCTATCAAAATTGCTTGATAATCTAAGCGCGTCTTTGCAATGGTGGTGACCGCCGTGAATAGCGCACTGTAAGAGCCAGTGGAATAAGCGCTTG
>CAJQNY010000136.1 GCA_905479805.1 uncultured Arenicella sp. | reverse complement strand
TTCTAGCAGTCCTACATCGACTGAATCCTGACCTGCATTCAGCGAGTGATCGGCTGAGATGATGTCAGATATTTTTTTTGCGATAACTGAATAGCCATCTTGATTTAGATGGCAACAATTGTCGATGTACAGCGTTCTAGATGTGTCTTTGAAAAGGTATGTAAGGTCTGTGTAATTGACGCCCGTCTCACGCAATGAATCCCCGCTAGACGTGATGTTGTTGTGAGCGGCCTTGTATACATTCCCATAACTCCCTTTCTTTAATACAAATTTTTCTTTCTCAAGGGTGCTAAGCAGTTTACTTCCTTCGATATATTGATTGGGTTGTAAGAAATGGTAGTAGCGAGCGCCACGACCCACTGCAAGGGCGTGCATTGCCAGCGAGCTATTAGCCCAGATTGCGGCGACATCATCGTGGAACCTATTCCAATCATTAAAGTCATAGTCTGGACCAAATGACTGATAACTGGACTCTTGAGCATTTCCCTTGCTCGTGGTATTCAGCTCGTTATCTATTTTTTCAATATTTCTGATTTGTCTGTTATCAAAAATCTGAAAAACGAAATTCATGAATGGACTATAGCGTACACCTTTAAGTAGGCAGACTTTGGCTAGAGTCGAATGACGTTTTAATATTAATTTTTTTCCTGCATACAGGTCTAAATAGTTTTCGCTTACGGTGGACGAAACTCTTGAGTTCCAATGAACTGGGTATGAAGGGTGCACACCCTGATCCCGATAATTCAGGTAGGACGCCGCCATTTCATTAAACCCGTCAAGATTTATGATCACGTCAAACTCAGCTCCCATGGAGTAATAATATGCTAGCTTTCCTAGTTGCTGTGGTTGTTTGTATCCGCCGCCAGCAAGGTTGTAGATACTAACAACCCTTCCGCGGTGCTGTGGACTATTGGAGAGCTCCTGAATAAGCGTGCGTGATGCTAAACGAGCGACACCATCGGCCACTGATCCGCCGAAGATACCAACAATCACTTCTTCATCGTTCTTTTTGAATAGAGGGCGATCAAGATGATTCTTGATACGTTGATAACAGTTTTCATCAACTAACTCTTCGCAGTTCGATTTTCGTGATAGTCCCTCTATGGCGTAGCCGAAGTAAGGATGTAGGACTTCTCGTTGTTTAGAACGTTCCTTAAACTTGTCTTTGTCTTGAGTGAAAACTCCGCCGCTCTCGTAACTTCTAACCGCGTTCAGCTTTGAAGTTTGAATTTGGACGTGGTTGTAAGGTCCAAATTTTACTTTATATGCGAGGAATGAGAATGCTTCGAGGGAGAGGTAACAAATTACGAAGAGAATGAAACTGAAGATAATTTTTTTCATTATTGAGATGATCGTTGCATCTATTCTAGGTCTCTAGGAGGTTGTTTCAGCTACGAATACTCCGCCTACAATTCGGAGTTACGAATGGGGATGCTCCTGTGACAATATCTAGCTGGCTAGAAGGGATTCAGTCGACTAAATAGGCCTTTCTTTTTGACTTTGAATTTGCTGTCTTTATAGTCAGGAAAATTCTCAATAAGAACACCATGGGTGCTCTGTGCGAGTTCAGAAAGTCCCATTTCTAGGTATGCTTTTTCCATTAGGACGAGCGCGCCCTCTACAGCCGGGCTGGTCTCATAGCTATAAATTATGTTTTTGCATCGGTTTACTGCCGCCACATAGGTTTCGGAATCGTAATAAAACTGGGCGACCGCTAGTTCACGCTCAGCAAGCGTATTCCGAATGAACACGATGCGGAGTTTCGCATCTTCGGCGTAAATGCTTTCAGGGTATCGCTTTATTAACTCTTTGAAGGCCTCATCTGAATCGCGGTAAGGTTGTGGGTCCCGAATAGCGGCTTTTCCACCCCGCATGAATTTGTCAACGGCTGACTTTTTCTTTTCAAAGCTAGCAACGCCTTTCATGTAGTAAGCGTAGTCCACATTTGCGTGTGTGGGATAGAGTTTAACGAAATTGTCGGATGCTTCGATAGCCTTTTCTTTTTGGCCAGACTTATCGAATGCAAAGATCATGTCTAGTTTGGCCTGTTCAGTGTATTCACCGTAGGGATAGTTAGACTCGAGAGCTTGATAGTACTGAATGGCAAACTGATAGTTGCCAGCATTCATAGCTTTTTTACCTTTGGAGTAAAGCTGCTCTACCTGTTGTTGGGCGAGGTTTTCTTGAGTCTTCTTCTTTCCGCCACAGCCTGCTACGACTGAACTTACTATGGCAATAAAAAGGATGTTTCGACAAATTGTTTTAGTTCTAAAAAGACTCATGAGATTTCTATATCAGTTATTATTACCAGCGTAAGCATAACTCGAAACTGTCTTTGATAGAAGAGAAACAAAGCCTTGGAAAATTACACTAAATTCAGCTTCATCGTGCCTGAGGACATGGTTGGCCAGCGACTTGACAAAGTATTGGTTGTTCTTTGTGAGACCTACTCAAGAAGCACTATTCAGTCATGGATCAAGCAAAGTCTAGTTACTGTAGACGACGAGCAAGCCAGACAAAAAGATAAGTTATTGGGTGGTGAGTTATTAGAGATTGCGGTCCCAGAAATAAGGAAAGGAGAATGGGAAGCACAAGATATTGAGCTAGACATTGTTCATCAAGATGAATACATGTTAGTGGTGAATAAACCAGCGGGTCTTGTTGTTCATCCTGGCGCCGGCAATCCCGACAAAACATTATTAAATGCCTTGTTGTATCACTTTCCAGAGAATCGAGGATTAGCACGTGCTGGAATTGTGCATCGCTTGGATAAAGATACTTCTGGGCTAATGGTCGTAGCAAAAACCGAAGCAGCACGGCTTGGTTTTATTGATCAATTGGTTGATCACAGTTTGCATCGTGAATATTTAGCGTTGGTCATGGGACGGGTAATATCAGGAACGACGGTTGATGAACCAATCGCACGAGATAAGGGCGATCGACGCAAGATGGCTATCAATATGATGGGAAAGGAAGCAGTAACGCATTTTCGCGTCGACGGGCGCTACAGGAACCATACTCTGCTTAGAGTCCAATTAGAAACAGGTCGTACCCACCAGATTAGGGTGCATATGAAACATATTGGTTTTCCATTGGCTGGAGACCCTGTGTATGGTCGAAGGCTCGCTATACCTAGCGATTGTCACCCCGTACTTGAGGCAGAGCTTCGAACGTTCAAGCGACAAGCGCTTCATGCGACAAGAATTGAGTATATTCATCCCATAACGGGTGAACATGAGGCTTGGCAACGAGACTTACCGGCTGATATGGCTAGGTTGATCAGCGCGTGTGAGACTGATGATGATTAGCGCTATCAGTGCTGTCGATACTGTTAAACCAAATTGGACTGTGCCCGAGAACGTTACTGCCTTTACGACGACACGGGTAGGGGGTGTGAGCGAGTGGCCCTATGATTCTCTTAACCTAGGAGCACACGTAGGAGATAGTCGTAGTGCCGTTAGCCAGAATCGTGCAAGTTTGCGCAAGGTCATGCATTTGCCGGCTGAGCCTGTGTGGTTGAATCAAACCCATTCGACTCAGATTATTAAGATCAATGATGGCATCCCATTCGATACACCTCCCGAGGCTGATGGGGCGATTACATCCAAACCTAGCGCAGTGTGTGCGGTAATGACTGCTGATTGTTTGCCCCTGTTTTTATGCAACGCATCGGGCACTAAGGTTGGAGTCGTGCATGCTGGTTGGCGAGGAATGGCCGATGGGGTGATTGAACAGGCGATAGAGGCATTCGATTCTAGACCGGAGGAGGTCATAGCCTGGGCAGGGCCTTGTATCAGTCTCGCTCATTTTGAAGTTGGCGAAGAAGTACGTGTACAGTTGGGTGGCTCTGATCACGCCTACTGTCCATCGCAGAACTCAGGTAAGTGGATGGCCAGCCTTAATCTGCTTTGTGAAGAACGCTTGGCCAAATTGGGCGTCACAAATTATCAGTGCTCGAAATTGTGCACTTATGCAGATCAACAGCGCTTCTTCTCACATCGTAGAGATGGGACGGGGGGAAGAATGGTGTCGATTATTTATTTGCGATAGTTAACCGAGGCTAGGTTTACTCCGAGTTTTTTTGCTCGGCGGCGTAACAGGCTGCGGCGGTAAATATTACGTCTGTGGAGCTGTTTAAAGCGGTCTCAGCTGAGTCTTGGACAACTCCTACGATAAAACCGATCGCAACGACTTGCATAGCAATATCATTTGGAATGTTAAAGAGTCCGCACGCAAGCGGAATTAATAACAGTGAGCCACCGGCAACGCCAGAAGATCCTCCGGCAGAAAGTGCCGCAACAACGCATAACAGCAGGGCGGTCGAAAAGTCCACTTGATAGCCCAATGTGTTCACGGTAGCAAGTGTCATAACAGTGATGGTTACCGCAGCGCCAGCCATATTAATGGTTGCTCCAAGTGGTATCGAGACAGAGTACGTGTCTTCATCTAATTCAAGGTCTTTGCACAGTTGCATATTAACGGGGATATTGGCCGCCGAGCTCCGAGTGAAAAATGCGGTGACGCCACTTTCACGCAAACATTTTAGTACTAATGGGTATGGGTTTTGGCCTGTCTTGAGGTATACCAAGAGCGGGTTGATCAAGAGAGCAATTATCAACATTGCGCTTAGTAAAACGATGAGCAAGCGGCTATAACTCAATAGGGCTTCGAGACCGGTTTCGGCGACTGTTGCAGCGACTAAACCGAATATTCCAATGGGTGCCAGTTGAATCACAAAGCGCACTAAACCAGTGACGGCTTCAGCGATATCTTGCAAAGACTTTTTTGTGCTGTCAGCCGCGCTGCGCAATAGAATCCCTAAGCCGATTGCCCAGGCGAGTATGCCGATATAATTCCCGTTAAGAAGCGCTTCTATCGGATTTTGAACAATTTTAAAAACCAGGGAATTCAATACTTGGCCAATGCCCTCGGGAGGGTTGGCAATTGCTCCTGCGGTATTGAGATTTAGCTGAATTGGAAATATGAAACTTAAAGTGACGGCGGTGATGGCGGCGGCTAAGGTTCCTATCAAATATAAGATGATGATCGGGCGCATGTTGCTACTTTGGTTTACACGTTGGTTTGCGATTGACGACATGACCAGCATGAACACAAGGATCGGTGCAACGGCCTTGAGGGCGCTGACGAATAAACTGCCTAGAAAACTAACACTCTTTGCCGCCTCTGGGAAAACGCTCGCAAGAGCAGCGCCGAGTACGATGCCCACAGCTATCTTGGTAACCAAACCAAATTGATTTGTCCAACTGATTAATTTCGTTAATATGCTCACTTTTCCACCTTGTTTTATCGAATGTTCTCAGTATAAGTCTGAGTTTGTATCGAGTTAATGTTTTGAGTTCTGATAAATTTGATTTAGTTGGTCAGGCGAGTTCTTTTTTCCAGAGAACATCTCCATGACCAAGGCGTAAATTAATAATTCTTGCCGCCACAAACAGTAGGTCAGACAAACGGTTTAAGTATCGCCGGGTAGTATCACTTACGGGGTCTGCTTGGTGCAATGTAACGACATCTCTCTCGGCTCGTCGAGCGATTGACCGTGCCATATGGCAAACGGAGGCGCCTTCGCTGCCGCCAGGAAGAATGAAGTCCTTCAATGGGGACACGCTTTCGTTAAAGTAGTCGATTTTTGCCTCAAGATCAGTAATCTTACTCTCTGTAATGAAAGAGTGTCCGGGCATGCTTATTTCGCCACCAATATTGAATAGGTCGTGTTGTATACCAACAAATAAATCAATTAACTCTTGATCATCGAGTTTACAGACCATCAAACCAATGACGCTGTTCAATTCATCTACGGTGCCCATCGCATTCATGCGTTCGTGGTTTTTTGGAATTCTCGTGCCACCAGAAAGGCCTGAAGTGCCGTCATCGCCGGTTCTTGTGTAAAGTTTGCTAAGTCGGTTTCCCATGGGGTTCCTATCGATTTGTTATTTAGTAATTAATTGGGTCGGGGTTGTATAGGGGTAATGATATCGAAAAGATAACCCCATCTGAGCTTGATAAATTGCGGGCGATAACATCACCGCCATGAAAGTTAGCAATTAGTTTTACCACATAGAGGCCCATGCCCAAACGCGATTTCTGTGCATCTTTGCGCCCTAATGATACCAAAGGTTCGAAAATTCGTTCAGACATACCTTCCGGAAGTCGAGATCCTTGATTGATGACATCTATCTGTGCAAACTTGTCTAAGCGCTGAGCTTTGAAAATGATTGCTGTATCTGGTGCTGCAAAGTCAATTGCATTGTCCACAAGCTTATCAAGGACTTGAGCAATGTAATCAGGGGCTGCTTTAACTTGCAAGGGACTAGCATGGACCACGATATCAAATTTTTGATCGGGGTTGCTGATCGAGTAGCCATCTACATAATTTCCGATTAATTCAACAATATCGAATACTTCTTTTGTTTCTGCTTGGAGAGCTTGTTCCAAGTTAGCTGCTTCAGTGAGATTGCGTAAGATTGAGCCGATACGGTTCACACCATTAGTCGCACGCTCTAAATATTTGCTATTAGCAACATTCGGATTCTCTTGCGCTAGATTGTGCAGCGAAGAATTCACAACGTTCAGAGGGTTACTCACCTCGTGGGCTAACGTGTCTGGTAAGCCCCGTAAATATTTAGTGTATTGCGACAAGCGCTCCAGCATATTACTAACACTGCGCGAGAGATCGCCGATTTCGTCACCGGAACGTGCGTCGGCAGACAATCGTTGGTTGATGATCCGCCCATCTTTATCGATAGCATTGTCAGTGGCATTGCGCAGACGTCGTATGCGTAAAGTGAGTCTTGACGCAAAAAGTAGTATTGCGCCAACAACGGTTAGCAATACCAGTAAAGTGACACTGATAACGTTCTCGAGCACGCTTTGTTGTCTCTGTAATACCTGGTTGGTGCTTTGTTCAACCACCACAGCACCTATGGTGTTATCTCCTGAGAAAATAGGGTGAGCTGACATTAGGATGGTGGCTTGATTGTCCAATGATGGTCGTCGATCATTAGATATCTCTCCTGCAAGAGCCTGCTCGATTATTTGGTCGTTACGCTCTTCTATGGTCTGTTCGTAATCCTCGAACCCATGGTTGGGTCTATCAACGATATAGGAAAAAACCTTGCGTAATGCAAAGTTGTAATAATAGCGTATTAAATCTAAATAATAGCCGAAGAAATCATCTGATATTTCTGGCTTATCTCTTTGATAAACATCAACATCTGTAATTATTTTTCCGACAACTGCGCGTGGTTGCTTCTGTCTATCAATCACCCATATTCGGGTATCCGCACGATCCAATCCAGCCAGTATTTTTGAAATTTCTGGAGCCCTAACTAAGACTCTTGAAAGGTCTTCGTCATTCTTTGGTGTTGTCGACACTATCGCGTTTACCGCGAGTGTGTCTACGTCATCTACATTGGCGACACTGAGCTGTACGCCAGTATCGGAGGACAGCATAAACCTAGGAATTCTAAGTTCTACATTGTACCCAAGGTCGGTTAAACTCAATTCGGCGGCAAGATCATAATTGGGGTCTCCCGTTATCGGGTATTGCCACTCCTTGTCCATTAAGTAGATGCTCATCCTGCCGGGTTCACGAGCGATGAGAGTGTAGCGCTTCTCTTGCCCGCTTGGGTCTTTTAAGGTGACTCGAATATGGTCTGCGGCATCGACTCTCAAAAAACCGCTTTGGCGGAAAGTGACATACTTATCCTTTACCGTAAATAGGCTGTAGATAAATTGACCGCGATAACCTAAGAGGTGACGTACCTGAAGATCTTGATCTGCGGGTATTTCAGCCAAACTAGGTTGATTGCTGAGACTCTCTTGATCTGTTACACCAAAATCACTCGAATCGGTGTTTTGCTCTTGGACTGAATTGACGCTTGGCTTGGGTGGTACGTACAAAGCCGCTTGTTTTGCCTGCTCACCCCAGTCACTGAGGTCGCCGTCAAGGTTAATATAGTTAGGTAATGGATAGGCGTATATCTCGTTCTCTACATCAGCCTCGCCCGATTCTATTTTTGTGTCCTGTGTAAACAGTTCAGGACGGTCATGCAGTACGGTTGCTACAGCACGAGAGGTTAGGCTCAGGGCATCTTCTTGGCCAGAAAGAAGAAAAGATTTCATATCTCGCACGTAGATATAGCTCATCCACGGGATTAACAGCAGCAACATTGCCACGAGCAATAATTTTGTGCGAATCGAAAAGTGTGGACGAAGTTTCACGGCCTTTGTTCCAAGCTAATTGCGTTTAATCGTTTGTGTTCCATTTATAACCCACGCCAAAAACCGTTTGAATATTCTTGAAATCAGGGTCTATCTCTTTGAATTTATTTCGAATCCGTCTTATGTAACCATTAATGGTGTTTCGTTCAACATAGCTTTGGCGTGTAATTTGCATCATGTTGTCATAAGTTTTGACATGACCTGGATGGCGTGCCATGGATTCTATCAACCAGAACTCGGTTAAAGTGAGGCTCAATTCCTGTCCTTGCCAGCGAATGGACATACTGTCTGCGTCGATGGACAATTCATCAATAACTAAACGTTCAGACTCAGCTGCTTCAGTATTGCTCTTGCCCAAACTATCGACAATTCTAAATAATGAATTGATTCGAACGCTCAAAAACTGCATGTTGAGAGGCTTGGTTAAATAGTCCCAGGCATCGAGTCTTAAGCCGGAGACTCGGTCTATATCGGTATCTCTAGCAGTAAGGAATATAATGGGTAGGGTTGGTGACAGCGCGCGCAGATCACGACAAAGGTCAAAACCTCCATCCATTTCATGCTCAAGCATGATGTCCAGGATTGCTAAATCGGGCATATCTTTTTGCATGCCTTCTAAAGCTTCTTGGCGGTTCGAATAAGTGGCGACTTCATAGCCAGACTGCTTAAGCGCGTCGGCGTAATTTTCTCTTTGGTCGAAGTCATCTTCAACAATGGCAACTTTTCTGGCCATAGGGCTTGTTTATTAATCTGAAAGTGGAGTGGATGCTAGGCAATTTGCCTAATATATTGTTTTTACGCACTTATGCATAATGTTTGCTAAAGGCGGCTTCGACTATTTTGCCTTATTTTATGGTCAATTATGTGGATTAACGCGGATATGGTGATAAAACCACATTTTTACCACTTGTTCATCCTCATTTCGTCATTTCATTAGCGTTAAATACGTACTCAGTTGTGAACGTTGTACTTCGGGGCTTGCTTTTCACATTGTATGAGAGGCGAGTGATTGACACAAAATAAACAGAAACATATCTGTAGGTCGATCAGGGAAGGTACGTTTGATAGTTAAAAAGTAGTGAGAGTGTAATATGAACCAGCAAGTATTTGTGCCAGTAACTGATGATATGGTCTACAACCATCCTGAGCTTATTGAAGGTCCTCTGATCCCTTATGATGTGGGTATGGAATGCCAGAACTGGTTATCCATTGAAATTAACCCTGACGAGTCAGAGCCTTTAGCTGAACTCAATGAGGTTAATAAGGACGATTTATCCCAACCTAATTTGCGTTTGGTATACAGCGCCTAGGCATTTTATCTGATTTCCAGAATCGCCAGTCGTTGTTCGCTGGCGGGAAGCCGTAGCCGATGGCTTCTATTTGGCAAAGCAATTGCGACTCATATATAGTTTAGTCGGTATCAAATAATTATTTATACGCTATGGACAGGCGTCAGCTCATTAATAGGGCAGATGAAACGGTTTCTAATCTAAGTTTCCAACCATCCCAATTCCTTTCTCCAATCTACCGTGAAAGATCGGTGTGAATATGAACCATCTTCTTGAGCAACATAGTGTTGGCTAAGTTCTTCTCGTCGATTTTCAATATCAATTATGGCATCCACTAATAGGTCAATATCAGCAAGGCTATTGTAGAGGCTGGTACTGACTCTGACCATTCCGCGTTTGCGCTTGATATATGCAGTTTGTTCAGATTCGGCGATTGTGGATAGGTCGAGTTCCCATAGCTCTTCTTTTAATAAGCTACTTACATAGGGGTGAGCACAAAAGCATTCGTTCCGAACAGCAATGCCGTAGTAGTCATTTAATATGGCCGCTAATAAACCATGATCAAATTGTGAATGGTTGAACGAGATAGCTGATACGCGCTCCAATTCAAGGTCGCCATAAATACGAATGTGTGGTCTCGTACTCAATGCCTGCTTGAGGTAGCTATTTAGCTCTTTTGTGTGGGCCTCAATTTTATCGTACCCGTATTCATTGAGAGTGACTAATACCTTAGCTAACGCAATAGCGCCGATTATGTTTGGGGTCCCTGATTGCTCCCGCGATGAGCTTTCAGTGGCGAGTTCAAAATCAAAGTAGCTAACATCTGTCACTGAGCCACCACCTAAGTCCTGACCAGATAACTCTTCCAACACGTTTCTTTTGGCGATCATGACCCCAGGAGAGGAGGGTGTGTAAAGTTTATGCCCAGAGAAGACAAAGAAATCAACTTCCGCAGCCGGATTGGTATCTGACAAGCGCGTTTGTTGGTGGGCAACCGATTGAGCGGCGTCTACTAAAACCAGTGCGTCATAGCGGTGAGCGAGCTTTGTTATTTCACGTACAGGATTGGCGATCCCTGTCACATTGCTGACGCTCGAAAACGCCAAATAGTTAACTTCACCGTCCTTCTCCGTCAATAGTTGTTCTAGTGCGTCAAGATCAATGCAGCCTTGCTTTGCTCCGCTGCCGAGTAAAGGGATGTAAAGCACGTCATTATCAAATTGACGATGTGGTAAATCGTTTGCGTGATGCTCCATCGCGCTAACCAGTACGAGCTTGCGCTCAGGGCGAGCGTTAGATAGGCCGCGAGCAATACGATTAATCGCGGCTGTTGTTCCGCTACCAGTGAAGATTGAGGCATATTCTTCGCTATCGGCTCCCATTATGTCGAGGACCGTTTGTTGGGCCCATGTCAGGGCCTGGCTGCTAATTTGTGCAGAAGTGTGAACGTAGCTGTGCGTGTTTGAATAGTGTGGCAGAAGTGCGGTAAACGTATCTGATGCAGCTTTAGCTGCTAGAGGAGATGCCGCGCCGTCTAAATGTACTCGCAGACGCTTCACTCCATCGGCAGAAATATAATGAGTGTCTAAGCCATTAAATTCGGGAGTAGTTACTTTGTATGTCATGACTGTTTATGTTCGACACATTGATTTCGTGTGCGTGATTGGTAGCGACTACATGGATTATAGTTGATATTACGGTTTCCAACACAATACTCGAGTCACTTAAAATTCTACTGAGCTACCTAATACGCGCTTCAATATGGCGCCATAGTGGATTGGGAAAAGGCGTTGTAGAATATCCATTAATTTCGCATCTGCGCCGATCAACAGTCTGCGTTTATTTTTTACGACGGCGTATAGAATTTTTTCAGCTGCGGTCTCGGCGGTAGTGCGGGCGAGTTTATCAAAATTGGCGATTGCCTCATCACGTTTTTCTAGGCTGGCGCTAGATCCATCATCAACGAATCGTCCAGAGCGTGCAATATTGGTTTTGATTCCACCAGGGTGAACCGTGGTGCAGCTGATACTGCTGCCGGCTATTTCTAATTCCTGACGAAGTGCGTCGGTCATGCCTCTTACCGCGAATTTGCTTGCATTATAAGCGGCTTGGGTGGGCACAGAGATGATTCCGAAGATGCTCGAAATATTAACGATGTGGCCCCAGCTCGCCTTCTCAAGCAATGGAAAGAACGCCTTAGTGCCAGAGAGAACGCCATAAAAATTAATTCCCATCAGCCACTTGAAATCATCTACAGAGGTTGTCCAAAGTGGTCCAGATCCTAAGGCAACGCCAGCATTATTTATCAGTAAATTTATTTCGCCGTATTCATTTTTCACTTCGTCCGCGAAATCGTAAACGGCCGCCTGGTCAGCCACGTCGAAAACTTTGGTAAACACTCTTACGCTGGATGTTTGTGATATAAGGTAAGCAGTTTCCTTGAGCTGATCTGGTGTGATGTCAGCCAATGCTAGATTCGCACCTGCTTGAGCGAGCTGAATGGCTAGCTGCCTGCCAATACCTGACCCCGCGCCGGTTACAACGGCAACACTGTTGTTAAAACGATTCATGATGTGCTCTCTATTTATGGTTTTGGGGTATGGAGTGGTTGATGTCTAAGCTAGTAGACAACTGATCATCCGGAAGGTTCAATAATATCTCTGCCAACCAGGCGCGAAAATGTGCTCGGTTATCCTCAGCAAAACCGAGGGCTTCTTTGATACCTTGGCCAGATACGACTTCACCCACAAGCGCCAACGTCACCAGCATAACCAGGCGATTGGTGTGCTCTAAATCTGCGTCTTCGCTGACCGTTTTTCTTAGTTGATGTGAAAGTTCAACAATTTGTTGCATATTTTCTTTTAAAGAACTCTCTGCGCCACTTAAATGCATCCAAACAGCGGCTCTTCCTTCATCACCAGGATAGGCGGTGTCTAATACTTGAGTCATTGCTGCTGCCTTGCCTTGAGCTGGTGCATCCACGGCGGTTTTGATAGCTTCAGTGATACGATGAGTAGCTCGCTCGCCCATTCGATTGGCTAGAGAATTCAACAAGCCTTCTCTGGAGCCAAAGTGGTGAATGATGTTTGGGTGCGCCATTCCGGCTTTTTTTGCGACTGCGCTGATGCGTAACCCAGCGGGACCTACTTGCACTACAATTTGCTCTGCAGCATCTAAGATTGCATCTCTGGCTTGTTCTGGTGATTTGTGAGTTTTCTTTGCCAATTTTTAATTCAACCTTGTTGACAGTTCTGTAAATACTGATAAGATATGTTTATTGTAGTTTACAATGCTGTAAACAGCAAATGGCTGCTGCCATAAAACTGTTTTTTGCCATTGCCTAATCTGAGAGTAAATACATGAATGCCAATACAAAACTGACAATCTCCCATTCTAACTCAAAACTGCCTATTGAGCGTCGGCGTGTAAAATTTGATTACGCTGACATTGACCGAGAGGACTTTCATTCAGATAACACTGTTTTGAGTGCTTATTGGGTGGGCTTATCGGCAACTTTTCCTCTGGGCGAAGCCGAATTTATTCGATCTGTTAAGTTATTCGAAGATCAGATTGAGGATGAAAAGCTAAGTGTTGATGTAAAGGACTTTGCGGTTCAGGAGGCGCATCACTCTTTGCAACACAAGTTGGTAAACGCGCAATTTGATAAGTGTGGCTATAGTACTAAGAAGGTTGAAAACTTAATTGAGAAGAAGATTTTTGAGCGTATTGAAAGTTGGACTCCCGAAAAGAGGCTTATGCGTACTGTGGCTGCAGAACATTTTACGGCTGTTATGGCGCACTATGCCTTAGTAGAGCCCGCAGCATTGGCTCAAGTGCCTGAATCCTTGCGAAATCTATTGCAGTATCACGCGATTGAAGAAGTGGAACATAAGTCAGTGGCATTCGATGTTTACCAACATTGCGTAGGTGATATGGCGAAATTGAGAAGACACTATGCGCACTTTGCATTCATCGAATTCCCATTCAATATGTGGTTGATTACTCGGTTTCTCCTGAAGGATATGGGACATAAAGCCACCTGGGAAGAACGCAAAGGTATGTGGCGATTTTTGTTTGGTAAAACCGGCATGGTGAGCTCTATGCGAACCTACTATATGATGTTTTTGAAGAAAGGCTTCCACCCCTGGCAGCACGATGACTCTGAATTGGTTTCAACTTGGAAGGAAAAACTAGAGCCGCATTTTCTCAATACTCATGGTTAGCTGTTTAACACGTGATCGAGTTGAAATAGGAATTGGTGTTTGAGTCATGCCTGAGAGTTAATTCAAATTCCCCGCAGCAAATAGTAGGGTGCCTGTTTTACGAGCATCATCTATTTCGTGGCACCAACAGAAGGTGTCTTTAGGTGGACCACGGGAAATTAGGCCTCGTTAACAATTAGAAGAGAAATAGTATGTCAATTGAACATCTTGATGCCATCATAATTGGCGCAGGTATTTCTGGTATTAGTGCCGCGTATCATTTTCAAACAGAATGTAAGGGCAAGTCTTATAAAGTTCTGGAACGTCGAGAAAATATGGGAGGGACGTGGGACTTATTTAAGTACCCAGGGATACGTTCTGATTCAGACATGTATACATTTGGTTTCTCGTTTCGCCCTTGGAATGATGAGTCGGCGATCGCAGAGAAAAGTAAAATCATCAAGTATTTACAGGAGACTGCGGCTGAATATGGCATCGATGAGCATATTGAGTATGGTGTGCATGTGACCAAAGCCGCTTGGTCATCGAAAAGAGGGGTCTGGGAGTTATTTACTTCTGAAGAGAGAAATAAGCCTGCGCTTAGTTGCTCAAATATTTTTATGTGCGTAGGTTATTACAACTATGACCGGGCTTATTCACCTGAATTCTCCGGCATTGACCAGTATCAGGGCGAAGTGGTTCACCCGCAATTTTGGCCTGAAGATTTAGATTATCAAGATAAAAAGGTGGTTATTGTTGGGAGTGGCGCGACAGCCGTAACCTTAGTGCCAGCAATGGCTGAACAAGCTAAACACGTAACAATGCTACAGCGCTCACCAACCTATCTAGGGTCAAAGCCTGCGATTGACCCCAAAGCTAATTGGTTGGCTAAATGGTTCGGCCGTACTGCGGCACGCTGGTGGTTCATTTTAACTAACATGGTTATCTATAATTACTGCAAAGCATTTCCGCAACGGGCTAAACAAGCGATTATCGGAGAAATTAAAGAGACGCTCGGTGATTGGTTTGAAGCAAAGCACTATACGCCTGAATATGACCCTTGGGATCAACGAGTGTGTCTTTGCCCGGATGCTGATTTTTTTGAAGCGATCAAAGCGGATAAGGCTAGTGTTGTCACCGACCATATCGATGAATTCGTCAAAAATGGAATTCGTTTGAGGTCAGGTGAGGAGCTTGAGGCTGATATTGTTGTGACAGCGACTGGTTTGGAAATGCTTTTTATGGGAGGCATCGAGATGGTGGTCGATGGTGAGGTTGTCGAGCCATCTGAATGCTACGTATATAAAGGGTTGATGATTAGCGGAGTTCCCAATATGTACATAGCGACTGGATATACCAATGCTTCGTGGACTCTCAAGGTGGATTTAACCAATCGCTATGCGTGCAGAGTAATTAATTACATGAAGGATAAGGGCTACCGATCTTGTCTCCCTGAGACCATGGGCGATTTAGAAAGTGCCCCGTTACTTGATTTGCAATCGGGCTACATTAAGCGCGGTGAGGCCGATTTCCCAATGCAGTCAACTAGCGCGCCATGGAAAATGCACCAGAATTTCATTTTGGATAACCTAGCCTTGAAATTCAAAGGTGTTGCGCACCCAAGTCTTGTCTTTGGTCGGTAGGAGCACGCTTGACGAGGTCTGATTCCACTTAATTGGCACTCGCGATAACGCTGAGGTAAGAAATTTTACCATCGTTGATGTTATTTACACAGTAAGTAGTGCAAAATTACGCGATGAAAAAAATAACTCGCATTGTTTTAGCCTCTATCGTCATTGCTATTGTACTTGCCATCGGTATTACCGCAGCCGCAAGTGATCATGGTGCAAGGGCGGGCATGTTTTCCGTTTTCGCAATCTGCACTATTCTGGCTTTTGTGATCAATTGGTTAGCATTTATTCCCGCCAATATTGCTAAAACCGAACACTATTACGATTTGACTGGGTCGTTCACTTATCTTTCGATGACGGCTGCTGCAGTCGCACTTAGTCCAAACTTAGATGCGCGCTCTATGTTGGTGGCCGCTATGGTGGTGATTTGGGCTGTAAGATTAGGTACATTCTTATTTAGTCGGATTAAACGCGATGGAAAAGACGATCGTTTTGACGACATTAAGTCTAATGCGTTGCGATTCTTTCTAACTTGGACTTTGCAGGCAACGTGGGTAGTCATCACCGCTTCGTGTGCAATGGTTATCATAACAAGCACTCATCGAGTGCCTCTTGAGGCTATCGGTTTGTTGGGTATTTCAATATGGGCGATAGGCTTGGTCATTGAGATTGTCGCAGACCGACAAAAATCCTCATTTAAGCGCGATAGGGCGAATGAAGGTAAATTCATCAAAAGCGGAATTTGGTCGTGGTCAAGACACCCTAATTATTTTGGTGAAATCTTATTGTGGTGTGGAATGGCAATCGTTGCGGTGCCCGTGTTCAAGGGTTTGCAATGGATAACCCTTATCTCTCCAGTTTTCGTATATCTTCTAATATCGCGAATTAGTGGTGTTAATAAATTGGAAGATAAGGCCGATGAAAAATGGGGTGGTGATCAGGATTATATTGAGTATAAGACAAGGACCTCGATACTTGTGCCGATGCCTCCGAAATAGTAGTAACAGGTAATTTTAGGCCCGTAGCCAAGAAATGGATGCCTTGGGATTTTAATTACTTTTAAAGAGAAAGTTTTCTGCGTTATCAGAAAATATATTAGTCGTCATGGTGTTTTACTGAGTTGAAAACCAGGGTGCACAATATTGGGCAGTCTGTGGAATTGCTAATGATTTGCGTGTCAGCTGGCTAAAAAACCCAAAAATAAATGACAAATGTATGTCTTAATTCCCTAATTAACCAACAAAGCTCATTTCTTTTCTAAATTAAGGTGCTACACTACTAACCTAGTATGGCTAGCAGAACCCAACCCTATTCTCGGCCATATTGCACGGCGTAGTCTTTATCAGGATTGATGTGGATTATGTCATGAGGTGATCCCGGGGGGAGTCGCCTCGCTGTGTTTTAGGACTGAGGACAGACCTAAGATGCGAAAGGCCCTTATGCGACATCCACGCATAGGGGCCTTTTTTTTGCTAGCAGTGTCCAATCCC
>CAJQNY010000135.1 GCA_905479805.1 uncultured Arenicella sp. | reverse complement strand
CGATTAAGGAAACCGGGGTGGTTTACTACGACATTGCGAATTTGCTAGCCAGTGATAATTCATTATTACTAGTCGCTGAAGCTGATGGGCACATCGTAGGGACAGGCTATGCCCAGATCAGGGAATCAAAGCAGTCCTTAGTTCATGATCAGCACGCCTATCTTGGTTTTATGTATGTGAATTCACAACATCGAGGTCAGGCTATTATCCAAAAAATTATTGAAGCGCTGATGAGTTGGGCTAAGCAGCAGGGTGTGTATGATTTTTATCTGGACGTGTATAGTGCCAACGCGGCCGCGATACGTGCCTACGAAAAAGCCGGTTTTACTAGTTCAATGTTGGAGATGAAACATCATGGCTGTTGAGAGGGGAACCGATAGGTTTTTAAACCAGATTGTTTTTCCGAGTGCGCTTGGCGTAGGTCTCGCGGTGTTGGGTATCTATGTGATGGGGTATGTGGCTGCCATAGCGGTACCCGAAGCTTTTTTTCTGTGGTTCGAAAACCAGAAGTTATCTCTATTTGTCATCACTTTCATTAGTCAGTTCTTGGCCTTTGGGCTATTGGCACTTTTTGTTGGGTCTATTATTGGCCGTGTATCAAAGAGGTGGCTGCTGAGTTGTTTGGTTGGCTATACGACATTCTTACTCACTGTGTCGTTCGGCGTTGCACAATTCTACGGAGAGCCAGTCATGTTGCCTTTTGCAGGTGCGACTCTTGGAGGGTATTTTTGGTTGGAGTCTTTGATTGTTCCTTGTTGCTTGATGCTAACGGCGCGGCTGTTTGCGAGCAGACATAGATTCTCAATTAGGCGGGAGTATTAATGAATTATTCGAAATTGGTGATTAACTTAACGGCTCTGTTTTTTGTCGTTTATGGCCTACTGTTTACCATTTTACCGAGCGAGCTAGCTGAGTTAGTGACTGGGAGCATTCCTGCGACGGCATCCGGCTTAACTGACATGCGGGCAACCTACGGTGGCTTGAGTATTGCGGTTGGTGTGCTGATGTTAGTCTTGGCTAAAAACGAAGGCACTCATCGCTTAGGCCTAACTTTCGTGGCTTTAACTATGCTCGGCATGGCGAGTTCGCGAACACTGGGCTTTGTTATTGATGGCCCACAGAATAGCGTAATGGTTGCCTATTTGGTGGCCGAATTGTTTGCGGCATCCTGGGCAATAATATTGCTCAGGCGCAAGCGCTGATTGATTAGAGGATTTGACGTGTTGATTCGAAACGCTGGCCCAGAGGATGCTGAGGCAATTTCAAAACTGGTACTAGACGCTTCTTCAGATGTGAAGGCGCAAGACTTCACTGAAGAGGGCTGGGGTTTACTTGAGAGAACCAATACGGTTGAGGCTGTTAGGACTAGATTCGAAGGAGATAGCTACTTTGCGTTGATTTGCGAGTACGAGGGTGAGATTGCTGGATATATCGCGATGGTGGGTTACCAGAAAATTGACCACCTTTTTGTGTATGCACGTTTTCGTAAACTCGGTGTAGCACGAACACTTTGGGAGAAAGCACAGAGCGCTTGCCAGTCTGCTGGGAGTTATGACTATTGGGTTAAGTCATCTTCGTATGCGCAGCCTGTCTACCAGTCTTTTGGATTCACTAACAAGGGTGCTCAGCAGGAATCAAGCGGCATTTCGTTTCGTTTGATGGTTAAGGGAGAACCTCAAGTAGCATAAATTTCATCGTCAGTTGCTCTAGGACAAAAAAAGAGCAAGACATAAATACTATGTCTTGCTCCGGGTACTAAATTGTCTTTCTATCAACTACCTTGCTGGTCGATACTTTGTCAGTTGTTCAACCACACCATCCACTGTAAAGCTGTTCGGCGCTTGCCTAGATGGAAATTGTTTAAACGTTTGTGCAAAGTTTAGCGCAGTTCCAGAACCATAGAATATCCATGCTGAATTATTCTCCCACCAAGTGTTGTAGGTATTTGAATCCGTATCTGCTCGTTCGAATGGGTCGCGGCGCAAGTTAAATAGCTTCGGGATCCGTAGCCTTACGAAAGGCTCTCTCCAGACTTGAAATTTAGTGGCGCGCTGTTCAGCGTAAACCACCTTCCAATCCTTAACGCGAATTCCAACCAACATGCCGTCGTCACTGAAATACAAAAATTCTTCACGTGGGCTTTGCTTCGCTTCGCCGGTAAGATACGGCAAGAAGTTGTACCCATCTAGATGTACTTTAAAGCTGTCAGAACCAAAGGCCCGGCCACTTTTTAGTTGCTGCTTCACGTTAGGCTCGCCAACAGCCGCCATTAGCGTCGGTAACCAATCGAGGTGAGACATTACTGAATTAGAAATTTTACCTGCAGGCACTTTTCCAGGCCATTTAATCATTGCTGGTACGCGGTAACCACCTTCCCAATTAGTGTTTTTCTCGCTGCGAAAAGGTGTAATTGCTGCGTCAGGCCATGTGTTGTAATGCGGGCCGTTGTCGGTGCTGTAAACCACGATGGTATTGTCTTCAACGCCTAGCTCTTCTAGCTGGGTTAGCATGCGGCCGACGAGTTCATCGTGCGCCACCATGACATCGTTATAAGGGCCTTGACCTGACTTCCCTAAATGCTTCTTAGCTGGGTGAGTCCAGAAATGCATGCCCGTGGTATTCAGCCATACAAAGAAGGGCTTATTGGCTTTAACCGCAGCGTCGATAAACTTGTGCGCTGCAGCCTCAAATTCCTCATCCACTGTTTCCATGCGTTTTCGAGTAAGTGGGCCAGAATCTTCAATGCGGCCGTCTGCAAAGCTGCGAATCACGCCGCGTGGATTTGATGCTTTTTGAAACCACGCTTCTTGCGGGTAGTCATCGCTCTCGGGCAGTTCTTCGGCGTTGAGGTGATAGAGGTTACCAAAGAACTCATCAAAGCCATGGTTGGTCGGGAGAAACTCGTCGCGATCACCCAAGTGATTTTTACCAAAATGTGCCGTGGTGTATCCGAGTGGTTTTAGCATTTGTGCCAGCGTCGGGTCTTTTGCACTGATTCCGGTAGCGGCGCCCGGGGTTCCTACCTTGGTTAAGCCGGTTCGCACTGGGTGTTGACCCGTAATAAAGGCTGATCGGCCTGCAGTACAACTTTGCTCACCATAATAGTCGGTAAACATAGTGCCTTCTTTGGCAAGGCTATCAATATTAGGTGTCTGGTAGCCCATTAAACCTTTGCTATAGGCGCTAATATTGGTTTGGCCGATATCATCACCCCATATGACGAGGATGTTGGGCTTGGCCAATATAGGCGCGGAAACGCAGGCAAATAGCGCTATAGAGAATGTCGCTGTTGCGCGCTTCAAAAACTGTGAGTGTCGCTTAACGACTAAAGATAGGGCTCTTTTATTCATATGTTCTCCTGCCAGTGGGGATAATCAATGTGCACAAAAACCTATTGACGGTTGTTATGTCAATATTCAATTGAGGTAGAATCCTAACATGCATCGAAATACTAATATAGAGTACCCGTCGGATGCAGTTTATGATGCTCTAATAACAACACGATCAGGCTAAGGCAAAATGACAAAAGCTCATCAACATATAACGAATTTACAAGCAGCGATTAATAAGGTGGTCGTTGGGCAATCTGAGGTGATTGAAAAAATCATCATTGGTGTTTTGTGTGATGGCAATTTGTTGCTAGAAGGTTTGCCGGGCACGGCAAAAACTCGCGCTGTAAAAACCTTAGCGACCCTCTTACAAGTTGAAATGGGGCGGATTCAATTTACCCCAGATTTATTACCTGCCGATATAACGGGCACTGAGATTTATCATTCGCGCGATGGTGATGTCGGTTCCGCAGAGTTGGTGTTTCAGCCTGGGCCAATTTTTTCTAATTTAATACTTGCTGATGAAATAAATCGAGCGCCGGCCAAGGTGCAATCGGCATTATTGGAAGCAATGGAAGAGCGACAGGTTACGGTTGCAGGCAAAACCTATCCTTTGCCTGAGTTCTTCATGGTGCTCGCAACTCAAAATCCCATTGAACAAGATGGCACCTACCCATTGCCGGAAGCTCAATTAGATCGCTTCCTGATGAAGGTTAATGTTGCACACCCGAGCGCACAGGCCGAGCTAGAGATTATTCGATTGGTGAGAGGTGAGCAGAGTGACGACGCTGATATTCTGCCATCGACGGTGGCTGGGGTAGAGCCTATTTTTACAGCACGTCAGGAAATTGCTCAAATACATGTCAGCGAACATGTTGAAAATTATATTGTGGCTTTGGTAATTGCAACGCGTGAACCCACGAAGGTAGCCGACAGTCCGTTATCGAATTGGTTAACGATTGGGGTGAGCCCTAGAGCGTCTATTAGCCTAGAGCGCGCCGCGCGTGCTAGAGCGTGGTTGCAGGGTAGAGACTATGTTGACCCAGACGATGTAAGAGCGATGTTGCCAGCCGTTTTCTCACACCGCCTGATTCTGTCCTACACAGCACAATCAGAAGGGGTTACGACTGATGATGTGATTAAAGAGATTATTGAGCAAGTAGCCGTCGCTTAGTCATTATGGCTGTTTTGCAAACTCCACCATTTGATCACCGTGTCTTCGTTGATCATCATCAATTGATGGGCTGTTTTCGGCAAGGTACCGCGTTGCGTATCGACAGCATTATTAATCGGCTGAGCCTCAGTGGTAACCACTATTCTCGGCGTCGTGGGCAAGGCTTAAGCTTTGAAGAATTACGTGCTTATCAGCAGGGCGATGATGTCCGGCGTATCGATTGGAAGGTTACCAATCGCACGGGTAAGCCCCACGTGAGAATGCACAGCGAAGACCGTGAGCGTCAAGCGCTGATCGTTCTAGATCAAAGCTCTTCGATGTTTTTCGGAAGCCAGAATTATATGAAGTCCGTCGTAGCCGCTGAACTGATGGCTCTGCTGACGGGCGCATTGATTCAACAAGGTGATCCTGTCGGTTTGTTGGTATTCGATGATAAGGAAGTTGTTTTACGATCACCGAGTAAAAGTAAACGCGCAAGTGAGCACTCATTCAGGGAAGCTGTTCGTTTGAATCAGCAGTATAGTCAGCCGTTTTTAACTCAGAGCAACAACCAGCTCAATGCGGCCTTACACAAAGCGCGAGATTTAATATCAGCAGATGGCTTAGTCGTTACTATTAGTGGCTTCAATGCTTGGGATCATCAGTCGGAAGCACTTATGGCCCAATTGGCTCAACACAACACCGTGCTGCCGATCATGGTATTTGATGACAATGAAGGCGATCATCCTAATCAGGATGGTTTGAATGATAGTTTGATTATTAGTAACGGGAAGCAACAATTGGATGTTCCAAGTTCAATGAACTTAGAGATCTTGCTCGCACAAAAATTTGAGGCCAGAGTGCAGGCCGTGAAACAGTGCATGAACAAGGTAGCGTTGCCCCTCAGTCTTTTTGACTCGAATGATTCCGCTGAAGTGCAAGTACGCAAAGTATTCAATCAACCATTGCGGAAGGCATGAAGCGTTGACCGATCGCACTGAAAATTCTGTAACTAACACAGCCAGCGTTGTTGCGACAGGCTCAAGCGCCGACCTGGCGATTGCTGTCGCTGAGAGTTTTGAATCAGCGCCAACTAAGCAGCTTGATAATAAGGAATTTGATAAAAGTTTTGGAAATTACTTATTGCACGGTATAGAGGAAGTCTATTTGCCTGAGTCTGTTTCATGGAAGCCTGAGACGTTTGCTTGGTACGTATTACTTATTCTTATGTTGGCCGTCATTGCACAAAGTTTGATATCACTGTTTAGTCGCTGGCGTCG
>CAJQNY010000134.1 GCA_905479805.1 uncultured Arenicella sp. | reverse complement strand
CTTTCCGCGTAGCATGGGAAGACGATGATGGTAACGTGCGAGTTAATCGCGGCTATCGTGTGCAGTGTAATAATGCGATTGGCCCTTACAAGGGCGGCATTCGCTTTCATAAGAGCGTTACACCCAGCATCTTAAAGTTTTTAGCGTTTGAGCAGACCTTTAAGAACAGCTTAACCGGCCTACCAATGGGCGGTGGTAAAGGTGGTGCCGACTTTAATCCTCAAGGTAAATCAGATCGTGAAGTGATGCATTTTTGCCAAGCATTCATGTCTGAACTATATCGCCACATTGGCCCCAATACAGACGTACCAGCGGGTGACATTGGTGTAGGTGCGCGTGAGGTCAGCTATATGTTTGGTCAATACAAACGTTTGCAGAACGAGTTCGTAGGTGTTCTAACGGGTAAAGGCCTTGAATTTGGTGGAAGCCAAATTCGTACCGAAGCCACTGGCTATGGTTGCGTGTATATGGCCAATGCCATGCTAAAGCAGCACGGCAAGAGCATGGAAGGGCAGGTCGCCTTGGTCTCAGGTTCGGGCAATGTTGCACAATACACCTGTGAGAAAGCCACAGAGCTTGGCGCAACCGTCGTAACCATGTCTGATTCATCGGGCTTTATCTATGACAAAGACGGTATCGATGCTGAAAAGCTGGCATACATCAAAGATTTAAAAGATGTTCGTCGCGGCCGCATATCGGAATACGCAGACCAATACCCTAATGCTGAATTTCATGCCGGTGAACGCCCTTGGGGTATCAAAGGTGATATTGCCTTCCCATGTGCCACTCAAAATGAAATTAATCTCGATGACGCTAAGAAAATGATCGCCAATGGCATTAGTGCTGTTTCTGAAGGCGCTAATATGCCGAGCTACAAAGACGCGATTGATGCGATGTTAGATGCCAATGTATTGTTTGCGCCAAGTAAAGCAGCGAATGCTGGCGGTGTGGCTGTTTCTGGTTTGGAAATGACTCAGAACAGTATGCGCCTGTCTTGGGATCGTGACGAGCTAGACGAAAGACTGCAAAAAATTATGGCAGGCATTCATGAAAGCTGTGTTGAATATGGCGAAAACCATAGAGGCAACGGTCAGGTTGACTACGTTAAAGGCGCCAATATTGCCGGCTTTATCAAAGTTGCTGATGCCATGCTGGCGTATGGTGTGATGTAATCAACTGGATTATTTAAACCCAGTTAAAAAAGGCTGATCTATTGATCAGCCTTTTTTGTATCTATCAATGTATCTAACTCAGCCTTTAATTTATCTAAGATCACGTCGTAGCCAAACGCGCCCAGTTTTTCGCCTTGGCGTTTTAGGTTTACGTGCTTAGGCCCACACCATAGCCCTAAGTCAGCATCGTCGGTTTCGCCGGGGCCATTAACCCGGCACCCCATTACTGCGATGGTGATTTTATGTTCTTCAGCGTACTGCGTCATTTCCTTAACGTCCTGAGCTAAATCAATGAAGGCTTCGTTCTCAACCCGTGAGCAACTTGGGCAGCTGATTATATTCAGTTTGTCAGGATCAAACGCGACCACAGAGCGTACTCGACCCGCATAGATATCATCAATAATTTCATGACCTGCATCGACTTCGTCCGCCTTGATCGCATTGGGCAGTGTGAGAGAAACCCGTACGGTATCGCCAATGCCACGCGAAATCAGCTGTTCAAATGCAATCCTGGTTTTAATAACGCCCATCGGGGGCAAGCCGGCTTCAGTGACGCCTAAATGCAAGGGCACATCGGGCCGCGCTTCGGCAAAGCGGATATTACCAGAGATGACTTTTTGAGGGTCAGAATCCTTGAGTGATACGCAGTATCGCGTAAAGCCGATTGAATCTAGATATTCGCAATGCTCTAGGGCACTGTCCAACATAGGGGATACCGAGTCCCTAGGGTCGTAATTTTCGAGTTTGGCGGGATCTACTGAACCTGCATTGACTCCGACCCTCATTGCACAATCGTGCTCGCCAGCCAAGTCAGCTAAATAAGCGACTTTTTCCTGCCAAGTCTTCTTCTTTTCGTGATGGAAGAGGTGGCCAGGGTTATAACGTATCTTATCCACATAGGGGGCCACCAAAGCCGCCATGCGGTAGTTTTCTTGCAAATCTACTGACAGCGTTGCGTCAGTAGATTTACGAATCTCGATTAAGGCCGCAGCATCCTTTTTATTATCGACCGCTATTCTAACCACGCCAGCGCGACGTTCATGTAGAGCATTGGTCTGCTCAATGGTGGCATCAATATCCTGGGTGCGTGTAGCACACATGCTTTGCACAACAATAGGGTTACCGTTGCCAATTTTGTTATGGCCGACGATGATTTCGCGAGTAGGGTTTCGAGTGATATTCACAAGTTTATATAAGGTAGTGTCTTAGAGTGGCGGAGTTTATCTTAGGGCCGCTATTCTACTTCACAGCGGTGGGTGATCTCTACTGTAAGTTTAAGCTTTCACTAATTATTTTAGTTCCAAAATAACCGAGTTGAATCAGCAAGAAACCGCCGATTGTCCACATCACAGCTTTAGAGCCTCGCAACCCCTGGGCGAACCGCTTATAAAGCAGAGTGCCGAACACCAACCAGCCTAATACGGCGAGTACGGTGTGATGTTTGAATTCAAAGGGTTGCCCGAAGATTTCCTGACTGAATAACGCGCCACTGATTAAGGTAAAGCTAAGTAAGATAAAACCAACGCCGACCAACCTAAACAGCAGTTGCTCCATTGTTTCAAGTGGTGGAAGTGCGGCAAGTAGGGCTGGTGAGGTTCGTGACTTAATTTTGCTCTCTAGATACGCATAAAGCAGGGCTTGGATCGCGGCGATGGTGAGCAATGCATAGCTTAACAGTGAAATGAGGATGTGTGCCTTAAATGCAGGGCTGGTTCGGCCTATCTCAGAGGTAGCTGAGCTAAGGTAGCTGGGGTCGCTACTCCAAAAGTAAGCAAATGCTAAGCTGGCTACCGTCAGCGGGTAGACCAGAATGCCAAGGCGCTTAATGGGCATACCAATACAGGCCAATAAAAACACAGCAATCAACATGGCGCTCACTAACGTAATCATCGAGCTAAGGCTGAAATTCAGATTATTGCCAATCTCGCTTAAAATATAGGCGTAACTGCTGTGTAAGGCCCATGCGACGGCGGCAAATACAAAAGACAGCGTTAGGGCTCGGTCATCCTTGTTTGCGCTATTGCGAAAAACTAGAAAGGTCGCAAGCACATAGGCCAAAATAGCGGAAAGTAGTAGAGCGGAATTAGGCATTAAATTTTAACGATCAGGTGTGCCATTTAGTCAAGGTGAGAGTAGAATATCACATCTGCTTTAATTGCGAGCTAGGCTTATTTTCTATCGCTAGCCAGAGAGTGGATTTGCTCGTAAAATGTGGACTCCACCATCTGTGGTGGGGAGTTTCATTTATACGTTAATATTTACTAATCAATACCAACTAACGAACCCATACTGACTATGTTTGAGCAACTCGGCGATCGCCTACAAGGAACTTTTAAAAAAATCAGTGGCCAAGCAAGGCTGACGGAGGAAAACATTAGCGATGCAATGCGCGAAGTGAGGATTGCCTTGCTTGAAGCTGACGTTTCTTTGCCGGTTGTAAAAAGCTTTGTCGGGCGAGTTAAAGACAAAGCCGTGGGCGCCGATGTTTCAAAGGGAATTAACCCAGGTCAGATGGTCGTAAAAATTGTTCAGGACGAACTAACGCAACTGATGGGGGCGGCGAATGACGAACTGAATCTCGCCCAAACCCCACCTGCAGTAATTTTAGTCGCAGGCCTGCAAGGTGCAGGTAAAACCACAACTGTGGCGAAACTAGCGAACTTATTGCAGACTCGGCATTCTAAGAAAGTAATGGTCACCAGTGCGGATGTCTATCGCCCAGCGGCTATTGAACAACTCAGAACCTTGGCTGAATCCATCGATGCTAAATGGAGTTCGAGTACGGCAGATCAAAAACCAGTCGCCATTGTAGAGAACGCGATTCGTGATGCTAAAAATGCGGTGGTGGATGTGTTAATCATTGATACGGCAGGTCGATTGCATGTCGACAACGAATTAATGAGCGAGATTCAAGCCGTACATAAAGCCGCCAAGCCGATAGAAACTTTATTTGTTGTCGATAGCATGACGGGCCAAGATGCAGTTACTAGCGCCAAAGCCTTTGATGATGCTTTGCCATTGACCGGTGTGATCTTAACCAAGACTGATGGTGATGCACGCGGTGGTGCGGCTTTATCAATTCGAGAAGTGACGGGCAAGCCCATCAAATTCTTAGGTATTGGTGAGAAGATAGACGGTATAGAGGCCTTCCACCCTGATCGTGTCGCTTCTCGCATCCTAGGAATGGGCGATGTGATGACCCTGATTGAGGAAGCAGAGCTAAAGGTTGATAAGCAGAAAGCTGAAAAGCTTGTTAAGAAGCTCAAGAAAGGCAAAGGCTTTGACTTGGAAGACTACCGCGATCAAGTAGCGCAGATGAATGATATGGGAGGAATTGAAAGTCTAATGGGCAAACTACCCGGAATGAATAACCTCAATATTCCGCAAGGCGCAGTGGGCGGCATGATGGGGGACATGAATAAGAGTGTTGCGGTCATCAATTCAATGACACCTCAAGAAAGGCAGTTTCCCAACTTAATTAAAG
>CAJQNY010000133.1 GCA_905479805.1 uncultured Arenicella sp. | reverse complement strand
TATGCTTCTGGAGATTACCGAGAAGTTTCCACCGAAACCATTCTGTTGCTAGTCGCCTCCATCATCTATTTTGTAATGCCATTTGACGTCATTCCTGACATTCTCGTTGGTTTAGGCTTTGCCGATGATGCCGCGTTACTGGCCTGGACACTCCGATCCGTATCCGATGATCTGAAACGCTTTGAAGAATGGGAAAAGCATGAATACGAAGTTGTTGAAGGCGAAATAGTAGACGAGTAATTATATTAAGCTTCGCCTACTATCTGCTTTAAAAGAGTGTTGTTGCTACATGAATGGTCTATTCCGCAATTCCGTGGGCCCGAAGCATAAATGTATACTCTTCTGCATAGTCACGTAACCGGCCATAACGCCCGCTATTGGCAAAATGTCCGGCGCCCATATTGATACGCATCACCAACAAATTATCATCGGTCTTAGTGCTGCGCATTTTTGCGGTCCACTTCGCTGGTTCCCAGTAGGTTACTCTTGGATCATTTACCCCACCAGTCACCAACATGGGTGGATACTCTCGTGCGACGATATTGTCATAGGGTGAATAACTTTTAATTAGCTTGTAGGCAGCCTCATCTTCAATTGGGTTCCCCCATTCCATCCACTCTGGAGGGGTGAGTGGCAGCGACGCATCCAGCATTGTGTTCAATACATCTACAAATGGCACGCCTAACGTAACTGATCGCCATAATTCTGGAGATTGGATCGTTATGGCACCCATTAATTCACCACCAGCACTTCGACCAGAGGCCGAGATATTACCCAGCGCAACATAGTTTTCACTAACTAAATGTTTTGCGACATCGACAAAATCGTTAAATGTATTGTTACGTTTTTCCAATTTCCCGTCTAAGTACCATTGGTAACCCATCATCGAACCACCGCGTACATGCGCGACCGCAAACGAAAAGCCACGATCTAGCAGTGAGAGCCGGGTTGTTGAAAAACTGGGTGTCACTGTCGCACTGTAGGCGCCATACCCGTATAAATGCATCGGGTGGCTACCATCTTGCTTAAAGCCTTTTTTATAGACCATTGATACGGGGACTTGCGCGCCATCGCGTGCTGTCACCATAATGCGCTTAGTTTCATATTGATTCTTGTCGTAACCTGACGGAATTTTCTTTACCTTCCTTATCGCCAGTGAATGACTCGCTAGGTCATAATCAAATACCGTATCTGGTGTGATCATAGACTCATAATCCAGACGAAGGAAATCCTGATCAAACTCTGGATTGATTCCGATAGATGCTGCAAAGACGGCTTCTGGGAACGCGACTTTTCGCTCATGGTTGGCATAATCTCGAATACGGATGTTTTCCATTCCATCATCTCTAGCCTTGATCGCAATAAATTTGTCAAAGGCCTGTAGGCCTAAAAAATAAACACCATCTGATCCAGCTTCGATAGTTTCCCAATTTTCATAACGCGGGTCCTTATCACTAACTTTAGCTAGGCGAAAATTCTTGTGTGTGTCATTGGCCAATATGTAAAATTCACCATGTGCGTGATCTATTGTTTGGGTGAATTTTCGGTCTCGAGATACCAATTTAATGGGTTCGGCGAATAAGTCATCTGCCGGCAGTACATAGCTCTCCTGAACTTCTCCTTGACTAGAGACAATGATAAAGAACTCTTTACTACTTGTTTTACCAAACCCTATGAAGAAGCCGTCATCGCTTTCGTGATAGACGGTTTTATCCTCATCTTGAGGGGAACCGATCTTATGAACGTTAATATTTTTGGCATGCCATTTATCTTTTTCAAGCAGGGGATAAATTAGATGCTTGCCATCCTCACTAAAACTAATTTCACCTTGCACATCCTTTAACAGATCATCAACAACGACACCGGTTTTCAAGTCGATCACTCTAACTTCATATCGTTCATCACCCGCAGTATCAAAAGAGTAAGCAAGGTAATTGTTGTCGTTGCTTATTTCCCAATCACCCAGTACAAAATAATCATTCCCTTTGGACAATACAGTTTCATCCAAGAATACCGCTTCCTCACCGGTCAATAAATTTTTACGGCTGCGCGTGCGATATTCTTCGCCTGGTCGGTAAAACCATCGGTACTCATAACCATTTTCAGTGTAGGGAACCGACGTTTCTTCTTCGTCGGTACGCCCCTTAAACTCCTCAAACAACGTATCAACAAGCTTTGTATGTGGTTCAAGGAAACTATCGAAATAGCTATTTTCTTCTTTAAGGTAATCAAGTACTTGTTCATCATCGACCACGGGATAACCTTGGTCTTTCATCCAAAAGTATGGGTCCGATAGCACTTGCCCGTGATATTGCGCCTGATGCGGTATGGTCTTCGCAACAGGTGCTGTTTGGCCTAGCTCTTTAATTCTGGCAATGTCTGTTTTTTGCATTTCTTTATTACTGTGATGGGTACATGCAGCTAAAAGTATCGGCAGAAGCAGACAAGAAAGTTTGATGTTCATCATAGTTATCCGTTTATTTTGATAGTCGAAGAATAAGCACTTGAACCCCGAATGTAAAATCTAAGATTAAGACTCATTACTTGATTTCAGACACTTAAAGAAGTATTTCCATAATCAACGGGGACAATACGAATGGCTGGTCTGTAATGACAATATCGACCGCTTTATGATCTACTGAACTATTGAGGACAATCTCCGAAAAAATCGACCGCGCGGACTTTCCAAAACAATTCTCACAATCAACTTTAATTTGATATCCACGTGCCAAAGACCTATCCAGCCCACTAACGCTGTAAGCAAGCCTAGATTTTCCTGTTGCTAATGTCAGCCCTTCAATCGTTTTCAAGGAAATCGAATTGTCCACTGAGCTAACGACAGACAACGTAAGCTTAATATCACGGTTACTCACCTTGTCACCCTTGAGGACTATTTCACCTTCTATTCGTCCACGCGTAATGATGTTCAAATCAAGGGTTGATCCAAGATCATCGGGGTCTATGTACGCACCCCCTGACAAAGAAAATCGATTCCCGGTTGACGTATAGAATTGCGTCGGCACATAGCTGCCACAGGCAAGACAACTGATTTGAATACTATAATCAACAGGGTCATTTTCGATGCCGTCTATCCGGTAACTGGCAGACGCTGCCCCTTTATCAATTTTTATTGTTTCACTTCTCTGACTAATAACAGGGCGAATCGCAATAAATGGAAACACCGAGAGTACGACAAATGAATGATTTCGGATTGCTACGTTAAGTTGCAAGTCGGTGTCGACTTCGGAAACGTCTAAGCTGATCACGCCGTTGAGCGACCGTGTGTCTATTTGCGAAAAAACTGCCTGTGATGCCAATAGGCCTACGAACACCAAAGCAAATTGAAATACCAAGACATTGAGAATCTTGGATTTGAACACGCTATTTTCTTTCACCATAGTTTTACTAAAACTCATTCAAACATACTAATGAGCACGCCGGTAAAACACTAGGTTAAAAACCTTCTTCATACACATTAAATTGTTATCATTGATTGATGTCCTTTTTAATTTCTCAACAGACTACAACAATAATAGAGCACTAAGTATGTTCAATGAAATCGTCGCATCCGTAAACGAAATACTATGGGGCCAAGGTAGGCTGCTGATTTATATGTTGTTGTTTGCGGGGATTTGGTTTTCTTTTAAATTAGGTTTCCTGCAGTTTCGTCAATTTGGACACATGTTCACTTTGCTTCGCGGCAGCACAGTTGCTGACAAATCTGGCATTAGTTCATTTCAGGCATTGTGTACTAGTCTTTCCGCAAGAGTTGGCACAGGGAATTTAGCCGGCGTGGCCATCGCTATTTCACTAGGGGGCCCTGGCGCTATATTTTGGATGTGGGTGGTTGCCGCCATCGGCATGGCAACAGCATTTGCGGAGAGTCTTTTAGGTCAGGTCTATAAGGTTAGAGACAGCAACAAAGAATTCCGTGGTGGACCAGCATATTACATTAGAGATGGTTTAGGTCTACCTTGGTTAGGCATCGCATTTTCGCTTTGCCTATTATTTGGTTATGGCTTCATTTTTGGTGCTACTCAAGCAAACACCATTGCCGATGCTCTAAACTACGCCTATGACATTCCTGTCTTTAACACTGGTTTGGTCGTAACTTTACTAGCTGGGTTGGTGGTAATAGGAGGCGTGCGTGCGATCGCACGATTCTCTGAGATTGTTGTTCCTTTTATGGGTGTTGCCTACTTAGTGGTCGTCCTGGGAATCACTCTGTTTAATATTTCTGCGGTGCCCGCTATGTTGGCTGAAATAGTGAACTCGGCTTTTGGCCTCAATGAAGCTGCTGCCGGGACATTTGCCGCCGCTCTGAAAAGCGGTATTCAACGTGGTCTTTATTCAAACGAGGCTGGTGCTGGTTCGGTTCCACAAGCTGCTGCAAGTGCTTCACCTAAACCCAATCACCCAGCTACTCAGGGCTATATTCAAATGCTAGGAGTATTCCTAGATACAATGGTGTTGTGCACCTGTACCGCGATCATCATACTTCTCGCCGGAGATATTGGGAGCGGGGAAATGGAAGGAATTCGCTTAACTCAAGACGCAATGAACACACATATTGGCGGATATGGAATTCACTTTGTATCAATCGCTATTTGCCTATTCGCATTTACCTCTATTGTTGCTGACTATGCGTACGCTGAGAGTAATCTGCATTTATTCAAGGTGGACAATACTGCAGGGCGCGCTGTACTCACCTTCATCTTCCTGAGCATGATGTTATGGGGTTCTGGCGCTGACCTTAAAGAAGTCTGGGCTGCCGCTGATATGGTTTTTGGCTTAATGGCGGTAATTAATATAATCGGCATCATATTACTCACACCAACCGTCGTAGCCGTCAGCCAACACTATATAAGTAAACTGAAAACCAACCGTGATATGGCATTTGACAAGAGTGAGTGTGATGTCCAAGGCCAAACTGAAAAAGATATTTGGTAGCCACATGCGAAAACGGTTTCACAAGATCCATATAGAGATTAGTAATATTTGTAACTTGCAATGTAGTTTTTGCCCAGCAGTATTGCGCGATAATCAAATGATGGACCTGGATATGTTCCGCAGTATTGTGGAGCAAGTAGCGCCGCTGACAGAACTCATCTGCTTTCATCTAATGGGAGATCCATTGGTTCATCCTCAACTTAACAGAATGATTGAAATCTGTGACGAACACGATGCAAACATCTTCTTTGTCAGTAATGGAGTGCTGATGAAACCAGAAAAATTCGACATGTTGCTGCATAAACGCATCTACCAAATCAATTTCTCCTTGCACAGCTTCTTTGACAATTTCCCAAACAAGGAGCCCGACAATTACCTCGACAGAATATTCTCATTCACTGAACGGGCATTGCACGAGCGCCCCGACCTGTATGTTAACTTCCGTCTATGGAATCTAAACGATCCGCTTGGCAGTAAACCACGCAACAACCAAATGTTGGAAAAAATATGCAGTCGCTTTGATTTTCGAGCGCCCTCTGAAATAGATGTTCGGAAACGCAAGAGCTTCAATATTCAACACCGGCTGTATCTACACTTCGATACAGAATTCACTTGGCCAGCTATTGATCTACCCGTGTTAGGTACAAATGGCACTTGTTATGGGCTTTCCTCGCATTTCGGAATTCTTGTAGACGGGACAGTTGTTCCTTGTTGTTTAGATAAGGAGGCTGCCATACCACTGGGACATGTAAACGACGCGCCCATTCTAGAGATTCTAGGATCCTCCCGTTCACAGGCTATTATCCGCGGATTTAAGGAAAACAAATTGGTGGAAGATCTCTGCCAACGGTGTCAGTATATTGAACGTTTCGACAAGAGCTCAACCAATCCAAAAGTCGCCTAATTGTTATGAATTTTGAGTTAGACAAGATTGTAAACCTAGATAAATATCCCTTAATGGATCAAGACTTTCAGCAGAAATGCCATGCGCATTTTAAGTCGGAGGGCTCGCTTGTTTTACCTAACTTTTTAAATCAAAAAGCTATCGATGCTATTCAACATGAGAGTGCACAAAACAAGGAACTCGCTTACTTCACTAATGATCACCATAATATTTATCTAACGCCATTGGACTCCGAACACCCTCAAGATCATCCGCATAACCGACTGGTTTTATCTTCCAAAGGCTGTCTGGCAACGGATCAGATTCCCAACTCTTCGCCGCTATTTGGGCTATACAATGCAGATGAGTTTCGCGGCTTTTTAAGCAAGGTGCTTGATGAAAAGACACTTCACGAATATGCCGACCCGCTGTCTTCAATTAATTTAAACTATGCCGATGATGGGCAAGAACTCGGCTGGCATTACGATAACTCATCATTTGCAATCACCTTAATGATTCAAGCTCCAGACCAAGGAGGCGAATTTGAATATGTTAAGGACGTAAGAAATGCCGACAGTGGTGAAATGAATTTCGCGGCGTCTGAGAAAGTTTTAAATGGGGAGACACCTGCTAAGACACTTGAGATGGATGATGGCACATTGGTACTCTTTGCTGGCCGCAATTCCATGCACCGAGTAACACCTGTTGTCGGTGACAAAACGCGTATTTTGGTCGTGCTGGCCTATAACTCTGAACCGGGCATATCACTATCGGAGTTGGCACGGATGACATTCTTTGGGCGTTTGAATTAGAA
>CAJQNY010000132.1 GCA_905479805.1 uncultured Arenicella sp. | reverse complement strand
ACTCAAGATAGATAAATCGATACACTTTGAATTGATTGAGCTGGGAGCGGGTGACGGCACAAAAACAATAGAACTTCTCAAGGTATTGTGTGACGAAGGCTATCTATTCACTTATGTTCCGATAGATATCTCAGCAAATGTTTTAAGTTTGTTGGAGGATAAGTTGAATGCAGAATTACCGAAATTAAACATTCAATCACAACAGGGTGACTACTTTACCGTATTGGGTAAATTCAAAGAGAGTCATCACCCAAAAGTGGTGCTTTTTCTGGGATCAAACATTGGCAACATGTCGGACGTCCAGGCGTCACAGTTTGTTTACGATTTAGGTGCTAACTTGGATCACGGAGACAAACTCATGCTGGGTGTAGATTTGATTAAATCAGCCGGCATTGTCTTACCCGCCTATGATGATGCGCAAGGGGTGACGAGTGCGTTTAACCTCAATCTTTTGCATCGCATCAATGAAGAGTTGGGTGCCACCTTTAATCTGACCGGTTTTACTCATGCTCCTGAATACAGCGAGGAGGAGGGCGTTGCACGGAGCTATCTACAGAGTACAGAGGATCAAACAGTAGCGTTCTCTAGTTTTGGACGTAGTTTTACCTTCGCTAAGGGAGAGAAAATCCAAGTTGAAATATCGCGAAAATATTCGACTGAAATAATTGAAAAAATCATTGAGCCTACCGACTTTAAGACGATAGCTAAGCTAACTGATAGGAAGGGGTACTTCGCTGATTATATATTTGAAAAATCTTAAAGTATTCATTATTCAGATTATCAAGTTAGCTTAACTAATTTGGACTAACTGAGTTGAATTAACTCAGTTTGATTAGCTCGGCGATGTCAATTTGGTCTCGATTTTAATTTCATTCTCAAGCGTCTTATGAACGGGGCAGCGATCAGCGATTTGCAACATGCGTTGTCGTACCTGCTCGTCGATGTTGCCGCTGATTGAAATAGTTCTGGTGAAAACATCAATCTTGCCGTTTTGTTTTTCACAATCAACGCAATCTTCGGCATGTATCCTGTCGTGCTCGACCAAAACGCCGACATCAGTCACGTCTAGTTTCTTTAACCTCGCATACATGTTCAGCGTCATGGCTGTACAGGCACCTAATCCGCCTGCAAGATAATCGTAGGGCGTAGGCCCCAAATTGGTTCCACCAATAGAAATCGGCTCGTCCGCGAGCAGATCATGCCCTGAAGCGCCAACGTGACAAAGAAAACTTTCAGCAGTTTTACCATTTACATAAACGCCGTCATCACCGACATCCAATACTTCCAGTTCCTCCACATCTAAATAACGTTCCGCCCATGCAGCCAATATATTTCCTACATAGCGCGCATCTTCCGACTTAACTAATAGGTGATCCATACGATCTAAGGATACAAAGCTCTTGGGGTGCATTGCTTGGCCAAATATCTTGCTGGCCTCATCAATTGAAACGGTTGTGTCCTGTGGTGAATGCAGAACCATAAGTGCTTTTCCCAAGCTCCGGAAGTCGATACTGTGAGCGTTAGCATCATCAACAAACCCTTGATTAAATGTGAATGGGCGTCCGGCAAGGTCAAGCGTCGCTTCTCCTTTTTCTTTGAGCTCGTCTAAATGGTTCTCTAAGAGATGTAGTATGTGTGATGGATTCGCTGGGGAGGCGATGCTAACGATAGCGTTGGCAGAGGGGATTGACTTTGACGCGGCAAGAACCGCAGTACCACCAAGGGAATGGCCAACCAATAATTGCGGAGCACGGTAATTGTGTTGCAGAAATTGGGCGGCATCAATCAAGTCTTCTATGTCGGTAGAAAAAGTGCTGTCGGCGAAGTCTCCTTTGCTAGCTCCAAGTCCGGTAAAGTCAAAGTTGAGAGTGGCTATGCCTTGCTTGGCCAGGGCGCCTGCAATATTGGTCGCGGAGTTAATATTCTTGGTGCAGGTGAAGCAATGCGCAAAGAGAGCGTAGGCCCTAATTTCGCCAGTATCGGGTAGGTGAAGAATGCCCGCTATTTTGTGATCATGACGATTATTGAAATGTATTCGTTGTTGCATGTCGCACCTGTGTTCGTAGACTCGGCTTATTGGCTTGTTTGAAGCTTAGTCATCGGGTTCATTTTTTAAGTATCTATTTGAGCTATGTTAGTAAGCTAACTCTAATGACCCATGATTTCTCTTGGATATTACATAAGCTACGGGAATGACTGTAGCTACTCAACAAAACTATATTCTTGGTATAGATGTTTTGTTTTTGAGTTTGAGCAGACTTGAAGGCATGAACACAATAGACTATTCCTGAATCTGTTCAGACTTGTCTGAATAGCGTCATTGGGTTACGGTTTGGGGGTTATTTTTCTAAAGGTTACTTGTATGAAACTTTCTCGACGCACACTATTAAAAACATCAATCGCTGCAGCAACCGCAGGACTCTCTACTTCAGGGTGTTCTTCGTCTGTACAAAACAGGTTGGCCCAGCCGGGCATATCGCAAAACCTAGCGATAGGAGATCTGCTTAATAGTGCCACTGACTTAATACTTAATGCCTACCCTGAAAGCACGTCGAGCGCCGGCATAGACAACGGTAAGTATGCACAACATAAGTTCGCATTGACTGATCGCTCACCCTTGGGTCAGTCAAAAATTAAAACTGATGTGCAGGGCATGCTGAGCAAGTTAAGTGCAGTCGATACAAGCACTCTATCAAGCGAGGAAGCGCTTAATGTAGATGTCATACGCACTGTATTTGATATGAGTTCAAAAGGCTTTGATCTTCCCTACGGTGATATGGCATTGCTTAACTCCAATTGGTCTTATCGCAATAGCCCCTATGCCGTGGCACAGAACACAGGGTCATTCGTTGAGATACCAAGCTTTCTCGATGCTAGTCACTCAATTAAAACAGAGGGCGATGCTGAAGCCTATCTAGCACGTATGGAAGCTTATGCATCACAGTTAGACGGAGAAAGCGAACGAATAAGAATAGAGGGAGAGCAGGGTGTCATCCTGCCTGATTTTCTAATGGACAAAACCCTGGTTCAGTTGCGCGGGGCGCGCAGTCGCTCACCGGATGAGTGGGGGATCATAAAAACACTGCAAGCTAAATCATCGTCATTTGGTGGCGACTTCTCAGAGCAGAGTAAAGCCCTCGCTACACAAAAAATTGGCCCTGCAATAGACCGACAAATTGCCGCGCTTGAAGCACTCGCACCAAAGGCCACTAGCGATGCAGGTGTTTGGGCCAAGCCGGACGGTGACGCTTATTACGATTGGGCTCTGCAAGCAGGTACGACGACGACCATGTCGCCAGCCGAAGTTCATCAAATGGGTTTAGATCAATTGGCCAGTCTGCATGGGCGAATGGACCCCATTCTGCGCTCTATCGGCTATACCAAGGGTTCTATCGGCGAGCGCATGGCCGCGCTTGGCAAAGACCCTCGATATCATTTTTCACCCGGCGACAAAGGCCGTTCTGAGATTATGAGCTTCATTGAAGACGCGATTAGTGAAATTCGTGGGCTTATGCCAAAGGCTTTTGCCACTTTGGTGCCAGGCTTTCTTGAAGTGACTCGTATTGCCCCAGAAGTTGAAGCAGGTGCACCGGGCGCTTACGGTGGCGCTGGCTCTATTGATGGCAAACTCCCCGGTCATTTTTGGATTAATTTACGCACCACAGACCTGCACACCAAGTTCAACCTGAAGGACCTAACCTATCATGAAGCGATACCCGGCCATGTTTGGCAAGGTGAATATACTTTTAAGCAGCCGTTGATCCGTTCTCTGTTGGCCTTTAATGCTTACTCAGAAGGGTGGGCACTTTACGCTGAGCAGATCGCAGACGAACTGGGTGTGTATGACGAGTCGCCAGTCGGTAGGCTGGGTTATATGCAATCACTCGCATTCCGTGCCTGTCGCTTAGTTGTCGATACTGGTTTGCATGCCAAACGTTGGACCCGTGAAGAAGCAAACGCTTGGTTCGTGACTAACAATGGCTCTAACCCCGAAGAAGTTCGCGGCGAAGTGGATCGCTATTGCGCCTGGCCAGGTCAAGCTTGTGGTTACAAGGTAGGGCATGCAGCGATAAACCAATTGCGTGAAAAAGCACAGAGTGCGCTAGGCGATAAATTTGATTTTCGTCAATTCAATGATGCCTTGGTACTTGGCGGTGCTGTGCCAATGACGGTTCTTGGAAGAGTGGTAGACGACTACATAGCAAGAGCTAAGGGCGTCTAGGTGACGCGTGGGTATGCCATTTGGGTGCTTTCTGGTTGATTTTGAATCGCAGTCAACTAAATTTAATAAACCGGACTGAGGAATGGCAAACCAAGAGATACGTATAGTGGTTATCGGAGCTGGTATGGCTGGGATACTAGCTGGCATAAAACTGAAAGAAGCAGGCTACAACAACATTGTCATCTATGAGAAGGCAGATAATGTCGGTGGTACTTGGCGTGAGAATAACTATCCCGGTCTAAGCTGTGATGTGCCAGCCCATCACTACACCTACTCATTTGAACGCAACCCAGATTGGACGCGTCACTATTCACCTGGAGCAGAGATTCAAGATTACTTTGAACGCCTTACGGATAAGTACCAGATAAGTGATTTCATATCATTTAATACCTCTGTGGAAAGAGCTGTTTTTGTGAATGGAAAATGGCAATTGGTGCTTTCAGGGGGAGGGCGAGACTCCGCAGATATCGTTGTAGCAGCCACTGGCGTATTACACCAACCAAGCAAACCTAGTCTGCCTGGGATCGATAGTTTTACCGGTGATATTTTTCATACCGCACGATGGGATACCTCCATTCAATTAGAGGGTAAGAAGGTTGGCGTAATCGGTATGGGCTCCACAGGGGTACAAATCGTTTGCGAACTGTCCGCTAAGGGAATCGAAGTAGACCATTTTGTACGCAACCCACAATGGATAATGCCTACGGTCAATGGGTTCTTTTCAGAGGAGGAGCGCACTTTATTTAGAGAAAACCCTCAAGCCATGAATGACGCAATGGATTTCGAAGGGTATGAAACTGCCGTAGAGTTGTATACGCAAGCACTGATCGATTCATCGTCTGAAGGTGCTAAGGCGATGACGCAAGCGTGCCGAGACAACCTTACACAGAGCGTCAATGATCCGAAACTGTTAGCCGATCTTCAGCCTGATCATGAACCCATGTGTAAAAGGCTTATTTTTTCACCAGATTACTATCAGGCAATACAACGAAGTTGTTCAAAGCTTATTCGATCCGACATAAAGAAAATTGAAGCAAACGGCATTCGCACTGCCGATGGAAAACTGCATGAATTGGATTTGATTGCTCTCGCGACAGGGTTTAAAGCAGACCAATTTATGCGTCCAATGAAAATAATAGGCCGTAATGGTAAGAATTTAGACGATTTCTGGATTCATCGCCCGCTTGCATATCTCTCGATTTCTATGCCGGAATTCCCTAATTTTTTTATGCTGAATGGCCCTAATGGCCCGGTTGGGAATTATTCACTTATTGATATTGCTGAACACCAATGGAACTATATTGAGCAATTAATTAATAAAGTAGCGAGTGGTGATGCCAGTGAAATTAGCCCGCGCCAACAAGCGTTTGAGAAACTGGAGGCGGAGCGCATTATCGCCGCAAAGAAAACCATTTGGTACACCGGAGGCTGCCAAAGCTGGTACTTGGATGCTAATGGGGTTCCCGCGAGTTGGCCTTGGAGTTATTCGAGGTTTGTCAGTGAGATGGCGCAGCCGAAGTGGGAGGCATTCGAAGTAATAA
>CAJQNY010000131.1 GCA_905479805.1 uncultured Arenicella sp. | reverse complement strand
TATATGGTCCGCCCCCTTATTCATGATAGCCCATGAGTTTGGTTGATTGCGCATCATATCTTTTCCCATGAAATCATTTTGAGTGTTGTGAATATTGAGCATTTTTACAACTGTGGGCAGTATGTCTATATGGCTGCTAAGCATTTCTATTTCGTGTGAATTCTCTATAAGAGGATGGTAAATTGCTAGGGGCGACCGATAGAAATTTTCATTTTTTTGTTCTAGTGTGAGTTTTTCGGTGTCTGAAAACTGCCAAATTCCATGATCTCCTAGAATAACGACAATGGTATTCTCGTACAGCGGCGAAGCTTCAAATCTTTGCCAGAATTTACCCAGTGCGTAATCAGTATAATAAGTGGCGTTTTGATAGTTTTCAAACAGAGTGTTGTTTTCTGGAAGTGCAGGGTTTGGCAGGGAATCTATTTTTAATGGTAACTTCCATTTAAAAGGGTAGTGGTTGCTGATGGTCGTCATGTGCGCAAAGAATGGTTGGGTGGAATGTGGCGACTCTAGCTCGTTCATCATGATGCTGAACATCTCTTCATCGTCGATTCCCCAACCTAAGTCACCTTGTGAGGTGGTCTGAGACTTGTCTTTATGAAAGTAGTTGTGATCAAAACCAATCTTGGGGAGGAGAGCTTGTCTATTATAGAAAGAACCCGAGTTGGCATGAAAATAATAAGACTTGTGGTGTTGAGAGTTGAAAATATGAGGGAGGCATTTTGTATTTAAGCTGGATTCCTCTTGATAGGTAAATTTTCTTTGTCCAACTTCATCAAATATTCCGCACCAAATGCTTAGTTCAGCACTTATTGTGTGGGTGGTGTTACTGTAATAGTTGCGTGCACTAATGTGCTTTTTGGCAATGGCATCAAAGTTCGGGGTGTTTGATTGCTTTTCTCTTCCATAGTGACCAGTCATGTCTGCCCTGAATGATTCTAGTAGGATGATGATGACGTTAAGCTCAATATTTTCGGGGTCGGATGCTAAATTTTCTTGGTCGGGTAATTCGGTATTTTTATTCAGGCTTGCAAAATAAGTATATGCCTCTTTATTTGCTTGAGAGCCTCGGTTAACGTGATCTTCTGAGCTTAGAAGAGCGTGTATGGGGTGTAGGTTAGCAGGGTGCAGCCAAGGAATTTGGCGGGCTTTATATGCTGAAACTGATAGCTCGACGGTTGTTAGGCCAACTCCTGAGATAAGATAGGAAACAGCCGCTATTTGCAGTAACGTAACTCGTTTAGGGATTGAAAATTTAGTCCCAAAATAAGTGGACAGTACGTTAAAAAGAACGCAAGACAATATGACACTACCATACGGGTCAAATGAGATTGCCTTGGTGCCACTTTCAATATCTTGCCCCATGGCGAATATTGCCAAAGTATAAAGTTCTTGGTAATAATCGAAGTAGAACCAAGAACTAAATGTGTTGGCCATTAAAAGACTAATTAATAGGATGTGGAAAACGAGAAGTGCTCTTGGAAAAATAAGAGCTGTGGTTGCTAGCAGCCCAAAGAATAGAAATAAAACCGACGCTGTATCAAGTAACCCTAAAGGATAGGGGTTTATCTTTCCGTGATAGGCTATTCCTGTCACGACCACATAACACGCCAAAAAGAATAACAATGAATATGGTTTACTTGCCATGGAATTCTAGTTTGATGTTATTTATCAATAAGATTTGAGTTAATGTGCAAACGCTGTAAACAAAAAAAGGCCTCACTTAGTGAGGCCTTTTGTACTTCTTTTTGCTTACTTAAGCAAGCAGATAATGATTATCCGCGGCAAGAGCCAGGTAGGTAGCGAGTTGCCATTGGGTTGGTAGCTGCTGGACCACATCTCCACTCAAAAATGAGGACGCGAACGTCAGCATTAGTTAGAACGGTTGTAGCATCTGAATACGGCGTAATGGTGATAGTGTTTGCAGTTGCAGAAGTATCCCCGCCTAGGTTTGTTTCATTCCCAACAACGGTTACTAGGCCAGCATCAGAAGTAGCAACGCTAGTAACATAACGAGTTACTCCATTTGCTCCGCCACTTGCTTCACAACCCCATGCGCCAGCGGCTGGAAGAGTAGTGCCGTTAGTTGCTTGTACTGTTTCAGTAATAGTAGTACGACAAGCTGAACCAGCAAGGATCAACTCAGATACACGAGCACGTACTGTGTAATCTTGATAAGCCGGTAGAGCTACAGCGGCCAAAATACCGATGATCGCTACAACGATCATCAACTCGATTAGGGTGAAACCCTTTGCATTTGAATGCGTTTGTTGAATGTTTTTCATGTTTATTTCCTATGTAAAGTTGTTACTGCAATAATTAAAACAAAGATAGTGCTTGAAGCTGTTTTAAACGTTGGTAGCTGTTTTATATACTCACTAACCGGTGAATCTGTAAATCTAACTAAAGTCGGACTTGAAATCTCGCTTATTACTAACATCTTTTAATAAGTTATAAGTAATTCAAGTTCTTGCCCTATTACTTCGGGACAAGAGATTTATACCAGAACAAAAGCAAAAAGTAAGAAAAATAGCGACTTTAATTGTCAAACAACGTTAACGCTGTAAGTTGTTGAATATAAAGTGTAATGTGTGTTGACAAATGTTGTTTATCGGGTCAAAAAACGCCTGACAAATATTGTCAGCTCATGTCGTATTTGGATAGTTTGTAACGAAACGACCTAAACGTCATTCCTAGCAGTTTAGCGGCCTCGGTTTTATTGCCATTCGCTTGCTCTAATGCATTCGCAAGTGCTTTTTTCTCTTCTCGGACTAAAAAATCCTCAATAGTTTCGTTGCCGGGAACAAAATTTTGAACTTCGGAGGCATGTATTCTTGCTGCGAGCTTTGATATTAGCCATCCGGCGGAGAATAAAATTAACGCATACTTTACTAATAATGGGTAGTTGGCTTTTAAAGGGGTCGGCGTGACCAAAATGCTATAAAAATGCTCAAAGAACATCAGGATAATAGTTCCGGCTGCTAAGCCTAGCGCTAGTTTGCGTGGGAGGACCACACTGCCAGTTGCCACCATTAGTATATATAGCATACTGAAATTACTGTCTATGCTCCCAGTGCTGTAGGTGATAAGAGCAGCAAGTACCACATCCAAACTGAATTGAACTCCAACCAGTATGTTGAAGCTGATTTCTTGGTATTTAATCAAATAACTAAACAGCACGGCCGAAAACAATAGAAGGTTGGTGCTTAGGAAGAACAACCTCGGGTGTAGGGGCGCTTCTATTACGTTTAGCTCTATATTAAGTGTGGGCAAAATGGTTAAAATCAGCAAAAGTATCCCAAAGCCATATCGAAATAAGTTCAAGGTATATACCGCTTTCCAAATATCGTCTTGGAAAGAACGCACAGCCTTTTCGTCAGGTTTGTTTTTTTGCGATACTTCTTCTTGGCTAGCTTTTGAATCTAGCTTTTTAGCCAAGCCTGCATTTGCGATTGCAATTAAATCGGAATGCTTATTATTCATGAACCGGGTATCCTGCTTTGTAGTCTTATTGGGCTCTTATTGTGGAAAAATAAACAGGTTTATTGCGTATTACCCTTATGGATAGCCACAATACTTGGAAGTCACTTTTTCTGAGAGGTGAATTTCACTCAAATTAATCTGTCTATTTGTCACTAAAGCGCTAATTAGTAACCCTACTTGTTGGTTCACAGACATCCCAGCTTCAAAACGTGTGCGCCAATCCCCATACCTGCACGTAGTCTACACCGTTTCTTTTTAGAATTTTAGTGATTTCTCTCGCAGTAGCGCCTGTAGTGAATACATCATCAACAATAGCAACATGTCTTAGCTGATCTTTCGAGTGAAATTCAAAGCTATCATTTAGGTTAAGCTGCCGTTGCTTTAGTGTTAGTCCTGCTTGAGGTTTCGTGTTCTTCCGTTTGTAGACTATAGACGTTGAATAGGGGACTCCTATCCTCTGGCTAATTGCCTTGACCAATAATAGCGATTGATTGAAACCTCGTTGGCGTAGCCGGCTTATGTGCATCGGGACGGGTATCAAAATATCCGGCATAGGTATTTCATTTGCTTTTAGTTCAGTGACAAATGAAAGCGCGAGACGCTCAATTAAATCAGGGCGTTGATTATATTTGCACTGAACAATTAGGTCATCAATCGGATTTGCGTATTCGAAGGCGCAGAAGCAATTGTCGTAATTTGGTGGTTTATTAAGGCATTGGCCACAGCAGTGAAAATCACCTGGCATTGATTGACCGCATCGTGCACAACAATTTTCTACAAATGGCAGCCCTATATAGCAGGTGTCGCAAAATGCCTCTTCCATGTCGGTAAGAATACAATCGCATTGAATGCATCTAGATGGAAAAAGCCAATTAAATGACTTTATAAAAGCCTTAGCGATTAAGGCGGACTCGTTTAAGGCTCTGCGGTGTTTGCGAACATCAATTGATCTCAAGAATGTATTCATTTAGCGCCTCCGTGCTTAATGATTGCGTGTGTGCACTTCCTGTGCGCAAAAGCAGAATAAGGGATGTAGAACAATCTTGCAATTGTCAGTGCTAGTCAGACAGCAAATGATGAATTTATCTTAACAATCCTTGCTGATTTTCTTGAAGACCCAAGAGGCCTATGATACCTTCTCCTCGCCTCAACCCGAGGTGGAAAATTAGTGTTTGCACTGCGCTTTGTTGTGATTGTTCTTTGCGGAGAAATAGCGCAACAGCATTGACCGTGATTCAAGTGTCATAAAGTGCCGTAAAAGTGCTAAAATTCGGCCTTGAAACCTTTGTTACAATAGGTTTTATAGCGAAATAAACCAATCTTAAATATTCGGATACTCGGATATTTCACAATCCCATGAGATACGCCATGAGACTAGTAGCCATCACCGTTAAGCAAATTGCCGTTATTGGAACTCTAATAACAGCCCTGATAGCTAGTACGGTTGCTCAAGCGGAGTACCGCTTAAACTTCCAAGATCCAGTCACTGAGGTGGCCAGAGATATTTTCGGACTTCACATGCTGATTTTCTGGATATGCGTCGTGATATTTGTCGTTGTATTTGGATTCATGTTCTATTCCATATTTGCTCATCGGAAAAGTAAAAATTATGAAGCTTCTACATTCAGTCATAGCACAAAAGTAGAAATCGCATGGACGGTGATTCCATTCATCATCTTGGTTGTGATGGCCATTCCAGCAACACAAGTGTTGATTAAGATGGAAGACACAACAAAGTCAGACCTTACAATCAAGATTACCGGCTTCCAATGGAAGTGGGGTTATGAGTACTTAGATAGCGATGTTAGCTTTTACAGTACTCTTTCAACACCAAGAGAACAGATTGATCAGTTTGATGCATCGAAAGCGGTTCCTCTCGGTGAGAATTATTTATTAGAGGTAGATAAGCATCTTGTAGTGCCATCAGGGCGTAAAGTACGTGCTTTGATTACTGCAAACGATGTAATTCATGCTTGGTGGATACCGGCGTTTGGTTCTAAGAAAGATGCAATACCGGGTTATATCAACGAATTGTGGTTCAACGTTGATGAAGGCAAAGAAGGCTTGTACCGAGGTCAGTGTGCCGAGCTTTGCGGTAAAGATCATGCTTTTATGCCAATTGTGGTTGAAGTCGTCACCGGTGATCAATTTGATCGCTGGCTTGCCGCGGGTGGTAAGTTTGATGCGCAAGATATTGCGGCAGTAAGCGCAACAAATGTTGATTCAGAGATTAATATCAGCGAATCCGCAGGCGAATTATTGGGGGATGTCGCAGAATCGGCTGCTCAAGCTGTTCCAGCCGCTCTAGCACAAGATGCAGTTTCATCTGAGGTTAGCTCTGACGATACAGAGCAAACAGACTTGTCTCAGGATGAGGAAGCTATTTCAAGTGAAGATGACCAGGATACTGGCAACGCAACCTACACCAAAGATGAATTGATGACCAAAGGTGAGGAAGTGGCAACGCGATGCATCGCATGTCATGGAGCCGGTGGTAATGGCATTCCTGGCGTGTTCCCAGCAATTACTGGAAGCGCCGTTGCAACGGGCCCGATAGATGAACATATTGATATTGTGATGTTTGGAATAGAAGGAACTGCCATGGCAGCGTTCGCGGGTCAGCTCAATGATGAGCAGCTAGCGTCGGTGATTACTTTTCAGCGCAATTCATTTGGTAACAATACAGGCGATGTGGTTTTGCCTTCAGATATAAAAGCTAAGCGACAATAGAGCTTGAGTTAGCGACGTAATACCGTCAATTCCAGCAGACTTAGCAAACAACGAACAAATTTAGAGTAGGAGAAATTCCATGTCAGACGCAGCAGCCCACGATGATCATGACCATGATCACCACATGCCTAGCGGTTTCCAACGTTGGTTTATGTCAACCAACCACAAAGATATTGGAACGCTATATTTAATATTTTCACTCACCATGTTGTTTATTGGTGGTGCAATGGCGTTGGTTATTAGGCTTGAGCTATTCCAGCCGGGGTTGCAGTTTATAGACCCTCATTTTTTCAACCAGATGACCACAATGCACGCCTTAATTATGGTGTTTGGTGCGGTAATGCCTGGTTTTGTTGGTTTTGCAAACTGGATGATTCCATTGATGGTGGGTGCACCGGACATGGCCTTACCTAGAATGAATAATTGGAGTTTTTGGATTCTTCCATTTGCGTTCTCTATTTTATTGCTAAGCTTCTTCGTTCCAGGTGGGGCGCCTGCGGCAGGTTGGACATTATATGCTCCCCTAACTATTCAGGGTGGCATGAGCGTTGATATGGGTATCGTAGCCATTCATATGATGGGCATATCTTCTATCATGGGCGCAATCAATGTCATCGTAACCGTGCTAAACATGCGCGCACCAGGCATGACTTTGATGAAGATGCCGATGTTTGTTTGGACGTGGTTAATCACTGCATTTCTACTTATTGCTGTAATGCCGGTATTTGCTGGCGCGGTAACGATGCTGTTAACTGATCGTCATTTTGGTACGGCTTTCTTTAATCCAGCTGGCGGTGGCGACCCTGTGTTATATCAGCACATTTTCTGGTTTTTCGGTCACCCAGAAGTGTACATTATGATATTGCCTGCATTCGGCATTATCTCGCACATCATCCCCACCTTTTCACGCAAACCTCTGTTTGGCTATAGTTCAATGGTTTTCGCCACCGGAGCAATCGCATTCTTGTCCTTCATTGTATGGGCGCACCACATGTTTACTGTGGGGATGCCGTTGCAGGGCGAATTGTTCTTTATGTATGCAACTATGTTGATTTCGGTTCCGACGGGCGTGAAGGTCTTTAACTGGGTTACCACCATGTGGCGCGGTTCAATGACGTTTGAAACGCCGATGCTTTACGCGATCGGTGTTGTGTTTCTGTTTACCCTAGGTGGTCTGTCAGGTTTGATGCTGGCGATTACGCCTGCGGATTTCCAATATCATGACACTTACTTCGTGGTAGCTCACTTCCATTACGTCTTGTTTTCAGGTGCGGTTATGGCAATGATGGGCGGAACATTCTTTTGGCTGCCTAAGTGGACAGGCCATATGTATAACGAAACTCTCGGTAAGTGGCACTTTTGGTTAACCGCCATTTTCTTCAACGTTACTTTCTTCCCGCAACACTTTTTGGGCTTGGCGGGTATGCCGCGACGTTATGCTGACTATCCAATTCAGTTTACTGAGTTTAACCAGTGGTCATCTATCGGTGCATTCGGACTGGGGATATCACAGCTTCTGTTTGTCTATATTATTGTTTCCACTGTCAGAGGCGGTAAAAAAGCGACAGCTGAAGTTTGGGATAATCCAGAAGGTCTAGAGTGGACAGTGCCTAGCCCTGCGCCGTTCCATACTTTTGATGAGCCTCCTGTTATTAAATAGGGCTGTTTAAAATAGGCGTTAGGTGACTAGAATGGTTGACAAGAATAGTGCGGAAAAAAAGATCAGCAATGCAACATTAGCACTGCTGATCGCCGTGGTGCCTGTCGCGCTTTTTATTGCCGCATTCTTTATTCGGCTTTGATCGAATTATTTTCGAGTAGAAATTAATGTCTGACACAGTAGTTAGTGGAGAGAATAAATCTGCGAACGTCGTCGTAAAGCTCGTGGTTGTAGCATTGATAATGTTTGGCTTTGGCTACGCATTGGTGCCATTGTATGATGCTTTTTGTC
>CAJQNY010000130.1 GCA_905479805.1 uncultured Arenicella sp. | reverse complement strand
TTTATGCCTTTAATGATCGGCGGTGCGACAACCTCAAAGGTTCACACGGCATTGAAGATAGAGCCTAAGCTCAGTCGTGATCAGGTCGTCCACGTACCTGATGCGTCACGCGCGGTGGGTGTGGCACAGAACCTTCTCTCGAGCACTAACAAAGCTAGTTTTACGCAAGGTGTCAAAGATGAATATGAACGCATACGGGTAGAGCGCGCTAAACACGGCAAGGTTCATAAAACACATGAGCTAGCGGTTGCGAGGGCGAATAAAGTACAAATTGATTGGGATGGCTACCAGCCAGATGAACCAACCTTTCTTGGATTGAAAACTTTTGATGATTATGATCTTCAAGACTTAGTAGATCGGATCGATTGGACACCGTTTTTCAGCGCTTGGGAGCTTGCTGGTCGTTACCCCAGGATCCTAGACGATGAAGTAGTCGGAGAAGAAGCCAAAAAATTATTTGCTGATGGCCAGACTATGCTTAAGCAAATTGTTGACGAGCAATGGCTACAAGCGAAGGGCGTCATAGGATTCTTTACAGCGAATAGTGTGGGTGATGATATCGAAGTTTATAGTGACAAATCAAAATCCGAAACACTGGAAGTACTGCATCACCTACGCCAACAAGATAAGAAAAAAAGCAATCAGGCGAACTTTTGTTTAGCAGACTATGTGGCTCCAAAAGAGAGTGGCTTAGATGATTACATCGGTGCTTTTGCCGTAACTGCAGGCCATAAGATAGAGCAGAAAATTGCAGAGTTTGAAGTGCAACACGATGACTATCAGTCGATTATGCTCAAGGTGTTAGCCGACCGATTGGCCGAAGCTTTTGCTGAACACATGCACGAACGAGTCCGTAAAGAATTTTGGGCCTATGAGCAAGATGAGCAATTAGACAACGATGATCTTATACGAGAGCGCTATAGAGGTATTCGTCCGGCTCCGGGTTATCCAGCATGTCCAGATCACACTGAGAAAGCGGCATTGTGGTCACTGCTTTCTCCTGATGAAAACGCGGATATGAGCATTACCGAGAGTTTTGCCATGTTACCCACGGCTGCAGTGAGCGGTTGGTACTTTGCTCATCCAGATGCGCGATATTTTTCGGTAACACGTATACAAAAGGACCAGGTGGAGGATTATGCAGAGCGAAAGAATATGGATTTGATCTCAATTGAAAGATGGCTTGCCCCGACACTTGGTTACGATGTTTGACAAGGGTCAACAACAGGTTTGTAAGGCTACAAAAATGACTGATATATTATTGTGACACTTGATGGCTAATAGAATTATATTCTTTTAAATTAAAATATTTAGAATAACAATCGGTTTGATTGTTATTCATTTTAACACCTGCAATTAAAGGATTATTCTTGTGTCATTCGGAGTTGCAGGTAAATTTATGTCGCACCTTTTGGTGCTAGCTTGTTCTCTAAGAAGTGTTTGTACAAGTGACGAAAATTGTCATGTGTAACAGCAATGTTGCCAAAATAAATTTTTAACAATAAAAATCAAAGGAGATTCCTAATGAGGAAACTGATGTTAAGCACGGCGATCGCTGTGTCAGGGCTTTGTGCATTCAGCACACATGCGGCCCAACTGGAAATTACTGCAGAGAATCAGCCAACAGCTGAATCGCTCGCAGTTAGTTCGTCTCTTACCCAAAGTGAAAATGGTGTTTATATAGTGCGATTGGCTGAAATACCAGTTGCTGCTTATGACGGCAACATTAATGGATTTAAAGCTACCCGTCCACAAAAAGGGAAAAAACTCAATCCAAATAGTGGCGCTGTCACAAAATATGCTGACTACTTAACATCTCGTCATGACAGTGTGTTAAATGGTGTTGGTGGCGGCCAAAAGTTACACAGCTACAAATATGCCTATAATGGATTTGCCGCTAAGTTAACGGGTGCTCAAGCTGCAGCGCTAACCAAAACAGCAGGCGTATTATCAGTTGTTGCAGATGAAAAAATGCCGCTTGATACGATTACAACCCGAGACATGTTGGAGCTTGAAACTGGGCTTTGGAATGAATTAGGCGGTAAAGCCAATGCCGGTGAAGATATCATTGTCGGTATTATTGACTCAGGCGTATGGCCAGAAAGTGCTAGTTTCACTGATCGAACAGGAACAGGACCGAATGGACAAGACGGCAAGTTGGCTTATCAACAAATTCCAGGATGGCACGGTAAATGTACACCAGGTGAAGCGTTTCCAGCGTCAGATTGTAATCACAAGCTGATTGGTGCTCAGTGGTTTAATGGTGGCTTTGGTGGTGACGCAGCTGTAAAAGCAGCATTTCCATATGAGTATGCATCAACACGCGATGCTGGTGGACATGGTTCTCATACAGCTAGTACCGCGGCTGGTAATGCAGATGCTCCAGTAAGCATCAATGGTGCTTCCGTCGGTACAGCAAGTGGTATGGCACCACGCGCACGGGTTGCGGCCTATAAGGTATGTTGGGGCCGTGGTAATGACGGTGGTTGTTTCCCAAGTGATAGTGTTGCTGCAATCGACCAAGCAGTAATTGACGGTGTAGATGTCTTAAACTTCTCAATTAGTGGAACAAGAACTAATTTCCTTGATCAAGTGGAAGTTGCGTTTTTATTCGCTGCAGATGCGGGTGTATTTGTTGCGGCTTCTGCTGGAAACAGTGGACCAGATGCTAGCACTGTTGCGCATAACAGCCCTTGGTTGACGACTGTCGCTGCAGGTACCCACGATCGTGGTTGGGCAGCTGATATAACCACAGGTGCAGGAGACAACTATGATGGTGTTTCTTTAGGTTCAGGTGTTGGGCCCGCTGATTTTGTCTATTCTGGTGATGTGACAGCGGCAGGTGCCGATGTAACTGAAGGCCTACTTTGTTATCCAGGTACATTAGATGCGGCTGGTGCAGCGGGTAAGATCGTCTTATGTGATCGAGGCGCCATTGCTCGAGTAGATAAAAGTTTAGCAGTCGCCCAAGCTGGCGGCATTGGCATGGTATTGGCGAATGTGACTCCTGGCTCTTCACAGAATGCAGATTTCCATTCTGTGCCATCAATTCATGTTGATGTACCGACTGGTGATGCATTACGTGCTTACGCGCAAACGGCAGGTGCAACTGCAACCATTGGCGCAGGTAGCCCGGTTATTGAAGAAGCATCAGAAGTTGCGGGATTCTCATCTCGTGGACCAGCTCTTGCTGGCGAAGGCGATTTATTGAAGCCAGACATTATGGCTCCAGGTGTAGACGTTATAGCAGCTGTGGCACCTCCAGGTAATGGTGGTGAAAACTATGCCGCTTATAGTGGTACTTCTATGTCAAGCCCGCATATGGCTGGTCTAGGAGCGTTAATGAAACAAGCGCATCCAAGTTGGTCACCAGCGGCGATTAAGTCTGCTTTCATGACTACTGCTACGCAAAGCACAAATTTGGGCAACCCTATTGGTGGAGACGCGTTTGGTTATGGTGCAGGTTTTGTACAGCCAAATAGTGCCACAGACCCAGGTTTGGTATATGACTCTGGCTTTAATGACTGGTTAGCATTCCTATGCGGTACAGGCCAATTGACAGCATCTTATTGTCCTTCAATTGCGATTGACCCAAGTGACTTGAACTATCCTTCAATAGCCATCGGCTCATTAGTTGGTAGCCAAACAGTCACTAGAACGGTTACCAATGTTGGTGCTGCAGGAACGTATACAGCAGCTATAGACGGATTGGTTGGCGTTGATGCTGTGGTAAGCCCTGCATCAATGACATTAGCGGCAGGTCAATCTGCTTCATACCAGATTACTTTCTCTACTACTGCAGCTGCAAACGTAGATGAGTACACTCATGGTGCGGTTACTTGGAGTGATGGTACGCATAATGTACGAAGCCCAATTGCTGTTAGACCTGTTCAATTAGAAGCTCCAGCAGAGGTTGCAGGAACTGGAACAGAAGGTTCAATCGATGTTGACATTAAATTTGGATACGCCGGTGCGTACAGTGCAAGTATGGATGGCTTGGTGCCAGCGTTTACGACAGGTGGAAACGTCTCGGATGATCCGGCTAATGATTTCAATACGGCGTTAGGTTCGTGTGATTTTGGTAGTTTCCCATTTGCCTGTACGGGTATCACTTGGCACATCGTTCCTGGTGGGTCTGGTCCGTTGACTCGTGTGTCATTGTTTGATGACAACACAGATGGCAACGACGATCTTGATTTGTATGTCTATGACGCAGGCTTTGCGTTCCAAGGCGGAAGTGGAAGCGGCACGAGTGCAGAGGAAGTTAATATTTCTAATCCTGCATCACCTATCTATGTTGTAGCCGTACACGGCTGGCAAACAGATGGCGCCGACAGTAACTACAATTTGTTTAGCTGGTCGCCAAATGGTGACGCGGGCAACACATCTGTTACCGCTCCTGGAGCAGCTGTTTTAGGCGGTACTGGAACAGTGACTGTAGACTGGACTGGTTTAGGCGCACCTGCGAAGTATCTAGGTGTTCTTGAGCATAGTGATGGTATTGGTGCGATAAAACAAACCGTTATTCGTGTTGATACACAGTAATAAATATTAGTTTGTTTAAAGGGGCTCGCAGGAAACTGCGGGCCTTTTTTTTATCTAATGCAAAAGTGGATACCATTCAAAGAGCCAATTGTTATATTATCGCCGTGATATTAATCAATGCTTGGCCCACTAAGTCATACTTCTAACCTATGAAAAAAATAATCCTAATTACCCTTTTTCTTATTTCAAATATTTCACATGCTGACAATGTAGCTGATTCGACAGCCAGGGTATGCCAAAAGGTGAAACAATGTGGTGTTGCTCAGCTGGAACAGCAGGGTCTACAGTCAGAAATGATTGATATGATGAAATCAATGTTCGATGGAATGTGTGACTCTATGGTGGCTCCATATGTTAGGCAAGCTAACGATGCAGGTTTAGAAAAAAAGGCTTTAGCCTGTTTGGAAACAATTGAAGCACTTAGTTGTAAGCAACTCATGAACGGTGCAGGTAACGAAACCAAGGAATGTAAAGAATTAGAGAAGGCAGCCGATGAGGCAGGCATTTCTAAGCAATAATTTAACTTGGCTTGAATATGACCTCACTAGAAAAAGAAGTTGGCATGAACCCAACGACTGATTCATTGCTCGATTTTATGCAATGCGAACGGCTGGACAACAATTTGTTTCGGGGCCAAAGTCGAGACCTAAAAACCGGGCAGGTCTATGGTGGCCAAGTGCTCGGCCAAGCGATTCGCGCGGCCTACAATACGATTGATGATGATAGACGCATTCATTCTGCACATGCCTATTTTTTGCTAAGAGGCGATGTCGATGCCCCTATTATTTATGAAGTTGATCGCAGTTTGGACGGCGGGAGTTTTTCATCCAGACGAGTGGTAGCCATACAGCATGGCCGGCAGATATTTCATTTGTCGGCATCCTTTCAAAGACCGGAAGATGGTTTAGAGTATTATCGTGAATCGGTACCGCCGATTGATACATTGCGAGCAGCGATTGAACAGGGTCCGCCGAAAGTCGGCAACTTTCAATCGCAATATCTAGATGCCTACCATTTATCAAAGGACCAAACGACGGATAAACATGCGATCCAAATGTGGATCAAGACTAAGGAAAGCATGCCGGAAGACCCCGATTGTCATACCTCGGTACTAGCGTATATCTCTGATATGGGGCTGCTTGGCTCCACGCTTATGCCCCATGAGTTGCATGAAGAAGACCTCAAGAAACGACATGCAAAAGTAATGATGGCATCCATTGATCATGCGATATGGTTTCACCGACCGTTTCGTGCTGATGATTGGTTCTTCTATGATTGTCGAGTGCAATCAACCGGCAATGGCCGCGGCTTCGCGCACGGTAAGGTTTATCTACAAGACGGCACCTTAGTCGCCTCAACCGCACAGGAAGGCTTGTTACGGCTGCGGCGAGATAAGTAAATCGATAAAGCTACTTTCTAATTCCTTGGTGATAGAAATAAATCAACACTGAGCCGTTCACCCAATGCTCCAAGGGAATGCCATTTGTGTGTCATAGAAGAAGAATAGCTCATCCCAAATTTGGCAAGGTGCCATAGCATATCACCCCACAATAACGCGCATTGTGATTGGTAAAATATGGGTGAATCGGTCTTGCTGCCCCATCCCTCCTTGTAGTTTTCAAGCAAGAGTGTTGCTTGTTCTAGAGAAAGATCTGTATACATAACAATCGCCGCTAGATCAAACCAAGGGTTGTGCCTTTGTGCGAACTCCCAATCGATAAAGCTGACTTGACCCTGATTGATAAAGCAGTTTTCTTGAACTAAATCATTGTGGCATAGCGTCCAGGGCGTGGGGTCATCAATGAATGCATCTAGCACTGGCTTTATCTTTTTATGGATTTCGAGGATGTTGTCATCGAGACCGCTTAAGTACGTATCGCAAAATGTGAGGAGATCAAAGTCCCCGAGACGTTCACAGAGAGCCTGTGTGGGTGCTGAGTGAAGGCGCTGAAGAGCGCTACCCAATTGGGCTAATTCGTCATTGCCTATCGTGTTTGAACCGAGAAAGGGTGTCTCTATGTATTCCATCAATACCAAATCTTTTTCTTTGTTAATGAAAATTATCTCGGGAGCCAAACCTAATTCAGCAGCCCCTGATTGAGCGAAGATAGCATTAGGCATTGCTATGGAAAATATTTTCAAAACGACCTTTTCCATATGAGGGCGGTCGGCGGCATTGTTCAAATTTTCAAAGTGCAATAGATAGGCAGAATGATTGAGGCCTGCTGAGAACGTGTGATCTAAAACGGGCATAGATGCCAAACCGTACTCTTGCCAGTTATTCAACACTGCCTTGAGGCGTTTTTCAGTTTGCAAAATTGTGCTCATCGCGTACCTGAGCGGAGAGGTACGTTCGCCGCCAAGAAACATAGCCGAATGCAGCGATAATGATATAGCTTACGAACAAGAGCGCGTAGAGACTTAAGCCTCGCTCTAGGTATAGATATATCGACACGGTATTGATCACGAGCCAATACAGCCAATTCTCCAATATTTTTCGTGCCACCATCCACGTGGTGATCACCGCCGACCAAGTTGTAAAGGAATCTAAGTAGGGAAGCGCAGCACTGGTGTTGCTTGACAACAGGCTGCCTGAGATGAGGGTCAACACACCAATCAGGACTAAGGCTAACCCATGTTGCCTTAAGCTCCACGAACGGATCGTCAAAGGGCTACCGTTGGTTCCCCCTGTTTGCCATTGCCACCAACCAAATATGGCCATGCCTAAGTAGTAGACATTGAGTCCGGATTCCATCAATAGGCTGGCATCCCAAAATAAAATCACCGCCGTGCCGGTGCCGATAAAGGCGGCGGGCCAACACCACGCATTTTCTTTGGCGGCTAATACAATATACACAAGCCCAAAAATAACAGAGACAATCTCTAAGTTACTAGTGGCCGCCCACGCAATGCTAATACTTGAAACAAACTCAGTCATAACCTTTTAAGTCCCGAGCATCACCTTCAAGATACTTAACCACAAAAACAATTTTTCCATAGAGTCCCATTGAGCGTTCCATGGCGTCGTTAAATACTTTTGTGACAATGGCGAAATCACCAAACACGCGAGTGCTCATATTGGAACTGCGAATCTCGATGTCGCCAGCTTCTTTGGCCCGCTTATTTATATCATCAAGAAAGTCTTTGATCTTGGGCTTATAGTCATCTTGCAAAGGGTACATACTGATTTCAACTGATAGCTCCATCTTCTTGTTCTCGCTTATTGAGTGTTCTAAGTGTGTGTTGATTAAAACTCTAAAGATGCTTTCAAACCAACGACTCTGGGAGCACCAAACTGGTTATAGGCTTGCGTAGCATAAAAATTGCGTGGATCATTACCAAAGCTACCAAATCCGCGGGTTTTAACCAACTCATCGCTTAGGTTTTTTCCATATAGCGCAACGCGCCAATTTTCTTTCGTATAGGACAATTCAAGGTTGAGTAACTCATTGGCATCAGAGCGCTCTTCGTGACGGTCGGAAAAGAAGAAGTCATCTTTCGCCTCAATTGAACCGCTTATGCTCCAGTGATTTGTGAGGGCATAGTCGCCGCCGATGACCCATTGGTAACCGGGAGCATGGGCTTGTTCGCGACCGTCCAGGTTGAACGCTACTCCGTTATCGCGGTCGGCATTAATATGCTCAAAAGTTAAAAAATCATTAAACTCGGTATCCAAAAGACCAAGTGTGGCAAAAAGATTAAAGCGCTCGGTGGCAGACCATTGAATTTCCACCTCTAGACCCTTGTTAGAACCACTGGCTGCATTCGCGGTGAAATCAGTAAAGCTACAGGGGCAATTACCACCGAGTTCACCCGCGGCGATTGAAGCGACAATGGACTGCTTGCTTTGGATATCATCACGATCTTGATAGAACAAGGCTACTTGTAATCGGATGGCCCCATCTGAAAAACTTTGCTTGAGACCTATCTCATAATTGATCATGGTTTCAGTATCGAATTCGCGTTGCGCAGTGGGAATCGACCCGTCTAAGTTAAAGCCGCCAGGTTTATAGCCTCTTGAGATCAACCCATAGTAAAAGGCGCCATTGTCAGCAAGATATTCCAGTGCGAGCCGTCCTCCCCACAAATCTTCGTCAGGGTTTGCCCTGGCGCCAGTGCTATCCGCGTAATCAACATCTCTTTGTTCTAAGCGTAGGCCCGTGGTGAGTGCCAGACGATCGTTTAGTTGATGGCTGAATTGTCCGTAAATAGCTGTATTCTTAGTATTTAAGGTACTCGCAAAGTCAGCTGCCGCAAAGGTATAGACTCGAGATAAATTAATGTCCTGATCTCTGTGGTAAAAGCCAAGTACCCATTGGCTACGTTCATCATTTGATGATACAAGTTTTATATCAAGGCTCGTATTATCATTGCTGCGACGGTAGTCGTCGAATGAGGAGTAAAACCAATCGAAACCAAATAGATCGCTGTCACAGGCCGCGTTGTCACAAATTCCAAGGTTGCTCCAATCTTCATCAAAAGCGTATTCGGTATCTGACTTGGCAAGACTCAGCAATCCTTCGAAAGCAAGGTCATCATTAATTTGATAACGCGCTTTAATGGAGCCGGCTGTTGTCTCTTGTCGGTCAAAGCCGGGCTGATCGGAATAGGTCTGGCGTGTATTGTCCAAACTAAAGGCATCGTAGCCATTGTCGATATCGGCTAAGAATAAAACGAAGTCGAGGACGAGTTGATCATTCACTTGGTTAGTAAATGAAGCGCGGGCGGTGGTTTCGTCAATGTTGTTAGTGTCCTTGCGGTCAAGGAAAATATCTTCAGTGAAACCATCACTATCATAATGCTTAACTGCGAGGCGGTACGCAGAGCTATCTGAAGTGGGCCCGCTAATGACGCCACTCAGCTCCATGCCACCGAATTCTTCAACAGCTGCAGTAACTCGCCCGTAGGGAACACTTGTCGGTTGATTTGATACCACGTTAATCAGTCCAGCCAGGGCATTTGCGCCAAATAACGTACCTTGGGGACCACGAAATATCTCTACTTGTTGAACATCCAATGTCGTTACAGCGCTTGCTAGGCCCGTCATATCAATGCCGTCCATAACAACGCCGACTGAATTAATAATAGGTTCTTGGAATTCGCTGCGTTCACCGATACCGCGAATTTGCATAAATCGCCCACGAGAGGCGCCGCTCGCAAAATTGACATTAGGTGCAATGTTCAACAAGTCTTCGAGATGTTGTGCAGTGCGCTGCTCAATGTCATTGGCATCAATAACGCTTACGCTGTTGGGAAGTTCCAGTAAATTGTTTTCCAGCAGCTCAGCGGTCACGACTATTTCGGTGAGAGGTTTCTCTACTGAGCTTGGGTTTTTTGAGGTGCCTTCAGCCAGGCTGACAGCGCTAAACACAAAGAATAATAAGGCTAGCGACAATACGGTGAGGTGTCGCGAGTTCACGAGAGTGGTGTTACAAGGTTTCATAATGGTCTCTTTTTGCAAAAAGACCCGGTGGGCATAGATGAGGAATACTTCCCATCCCTACGCCGGTATTAACCGGATCAGGTTCATGGGGTTTATGCAGCTGCAAGTCTCAGGCTTTCGTTGATGTTCAATAAAGCCACCCCCTGGGTGTTCACTTAATATTTTCTTTTGAAAAGACCAAGTGGGAGGATATTATCACATTCTTAATCGACGGTTAGGTCCGTGTTAGAATTTTGCATGGAATAGTGAATCAATAATACTTCCAGATACGAATTGGTTTTAGTGAATCAAAGGTGACTAAGTGAGTGAATATGCGTTTTTGTTGGCAATAGCCGGGGTTTTGTTTTTTGGCGCGATGAGTCCAGGGCCTAGTTTCATGGTGGTCGCCAAAAACTCTCTCTCTTTGTCGCGCAGCCATGGGATTGCAACGGCTCTGGGAACAGGCTTAGGCGTGGCGATCTTCGCCGTGTTAGCAAGCTTAGGTGTAACAACCCTAATCGAAAAAGTACCGAGTGTTTACCTACTGTTTAAGATCTTAGGTGGGGCCTACTTGCTTTATTTGGCTTGGCGAATTTGGCAAGGAGCACGCGAGCCTTTAGTGAATGTAGATGTGGGTTCTGAGAGCGATACATCGGTGTTTAAATCGTTTTTGGTGGGTCTAGTAACACAGACTAGTAATCCGAAAACAGCGTTGGTTATCGCTGGGATATTTGCAGCCTTCGTGCCCGCTGATCCGCCAGCGAACACGGCGCTTATCGTTGCTATGGTCGCTTTTGTAATCGATTTTAGTTGGTACGCGATTGTTGCGGTAACCTTATCGGCGAACAAAAGTAGAGCCGTCTACCAAAAAGCCAAATTTGGTTTTGATAGAACGGCGTCAGTATTTTTAGGTGCCGTGGGTGTGCGCTTGATATTTCTTGAGGCTTGAATGGTGGCTCGTCTCTTCCTAGGAAAAATTAAGATTAGGACTTGAGGCGACAATATCCATGCATTGATCTATTTCAACTTGATGAAACGGAATTAATTTTCCCGAACAAAGCACGGCCAATTCATAACCATTATTTTCAAGTAAGCTTTTCACTTCCTGATAATTTTTAGGGTGACACTCAACATGGATGTAATCAATCTTGCCAGCGTTGAGGTAGTTTGCTGCGCCGTGAAGAGCGCTCAATTCTGCACCCTCGACATCTAATTTCCAAAACCTAACGCTCTCGACATCTTTTTCAGTAAGCACTTGATCCAGCCTTCTGAGCGCAATGGTTTCGCGATCCAGTTTCTCGTTTTGATACCAGCTAGTATGGATGGTTGATCGAGCCCCGTGGCATTGAATCGATATTTCACATTGTTTGTCACCTAACCCAACAGCGGCTACCTCTACATTCCAACTCTCTTGTTGATTTAGGCACTCGTTCAGCCATAGTCTTTGAGAGGTAACAGGCTCAAATGATAGGGTTCGAATATTGTCAGCCTCTGCAAGGTACATCAGCCATTGCCCGATGTTAGAGCCAGAGTCGATGAAAACTCCCCCTGAATTTAAGCATTTTTTGGCGAACTCTATGCCTTCACCGCCTTCGTAAATACCGTAAATCATCCAGCGATGACATACATCACTAAGGTCGAGTTTCCATAAAGTACCTGTTGAACACCTAACCCACTGAATTCCTTGGCTCTCAAGTCTTGAACCATATATTTTATCAAGTAAGCCGAGTTTCCTCGGGAGAGGCAACGTCCTTAGGACTCGTAATGATCTAGGAAGCTTATATTCAGTATTCAATTTAATGAAACTATCTTAATGGCGAAAATGTCGCATTCCGGTAAAAACCATGGCAATGCCATGCTCGTCTGCTGCTGCGATTATTTCATCGTCACGCATCGACCCGCCCGGTTGAATCACCGCACTGATACCTGCTTTTGCGGCATTGTCGATACCATCTCTGAATGGGAAGAAAGCATCTGAAGCCATTACTGAACCATTTACTTCAAGCTCTGCGTGTTCGGCTTTTATGCCGGCTATTCGAGCTGAATTTACTCGACTCATTTGACCTGCACCCACGCCAATAGTCATATTGTTGTTGGCGTAAATAATCGCGTTTGATTTAACAAATTTGGAAACTTTCCATGCAAATAACATGTCGGCCATTTGTTGATCAGTAGGTTGCAGCTTACTAACGACCTCAAGTTTTTCAGTTAAAGCTAAGTCATTCTCTTGCAGCAACAAACCACCAGTGACGCGCTTATACTCAAGTGCGTTATGAGATCCTCCAGGCCATGCGCCACATTCTAGTAATCGAACATTTTTCTTTTCGGCTACGGCTGCTTTCGCAGCATCGCTAATCGTTGGAGCGATGATAACTTCAACAAATTGTTTATCAACGATCAAGGCCGCGGTATCTGCATCTAACTCTTGATTAAAAGCGATGATTCCCCCAAAAGCTGACTCAGGGTCAGTGGCGAAGGCTTTTTGATACGCTTCTAAAGGTGATGAGGCAACAGCAACTCCGCAGGGGTTTGCATGTTTAACAATCACACAAGCTGGTGCACCATCGAATTGTTTAACACATTCTAATGCTGCGTCCGTATCGGCAATATTATTGTAAGACAGGTCCTTACCCTGAATCTGTGTTGCCGAGGCAATACTACCAGCTGGTGGGTTGTCCTCTACGTAAAAAGCGGCCTTCTGGTGTGGGTTCTCACCATAACGCATTGTTTGTTTGTGCTTAAACTGAACATTAAAGGTATTGGCGAAATCCGATTTGCCGCCGTCCTCTTTGATTCGTCCTAGATGATTGGCAATTGCACCATCGTATTGCGCGGTGTGTTCGAACGCTTTGCTCGCCAATTTAAACCGTGTTTGGTAAGACAAACCCCCGC
>CAJQNY010000129.1 GCA_905479805.1 uncultured Arenicella sp. | reverse complement strand
TTGGAACACGTTTTGATCGTTTTGTGTTTTTCGACAAACTACACCCCACTGGTGCCACCAATTTTTTGATTGGCACATCAATGATAGAACGTTTATCTAGCGTACCCCCAATTGTAGAGCCTCCAAAAAAAATTAATTTGCCATTTCTAATAATGTTGCTATTGGACGACTGAATTGTTTTGTAATGAGATTGCCTTGATAGTGGTCTCATAGAGTGCTTGAAGTAAAACAAAACAAACTTTTCTTGCGCTAATGTAGTGTCTAGCCCGAGACTTGGCCATAGAGGGTGATTTGAGTATGAGTGATCAAAAAAGGCTGGTGATTATCGGTGGCGGCTTTGCTGGCGTTACCTTAGCGGCCAAGCTAGAAAAGACAATGCCGAAGGATTGGGATATATATTTATTGAGTAAAACCAATTTCATTACCTACAACCCTTTGCTGCCAGAGGTTATTGGGGCGTCAATATTGCCAGGACACGTGCAAGCTCCAATACGCTTGATCCTTAAACGCACGCGAATTCGTATGGTGACGGTCGACAGCATCGACTATCAGTCTAGAACCATTCATTACCACAATAACCGAGCTGGAAGTTTGGGCTTTGAGCAAATTGTTATTGCGGGTGGGGTTCAGGCCAATACTGAAATGCTGCCAGGCCTAAATGAACACACCTTTCCTTTGAAAACTGTTGGCGATGCGCTGACTATCCGCAACCAAGTAGTGGAAAGGCTGGAGCAAGCGACTATCCACCCTGACCAAGAAGAGCGCAAAGCACTCACTACTTTTGCTATTCTTGGTGGTGGTTTCAGCGGAGTAGAGACTGCCGGAGAGCTGGAAGATTTTTTATGTTCGGCACAGCGATTTTACAAAAATGTTGAACAGCAGGACTGCCGAGTCATCCTGATACATGGCACCGATAGATTGCTCCCCGAGTTAAGTGAGAAGCTCAGTGCCACAACTCTCAAGAATTTTGAGAAAAGAGGGATTGAAGTGCATTTAAATGAGCGTGCTGAGCGTGTGGAGAAAGGCAACATAGCTTTGAAGTCGGGTAAGAGCATAGCGGCGACAACGATCGTATGTACAATTGGAACGACGCCGCATACGTTTGTCGATGACCCAGCAATCCCATCTCAAAGAGGTAAGATTGTAACGAACCCAGACATGTCAGTGGAAGGCGTTGAAGGTGTGTGGGCACTAGGCGATTGTGCCCTGGTTCCAAACGAAAGGTCAGGTTCCTTCTCACCGCCTACCGCACAATTTGCAGATCGACAAGCCAAGATTCTGGCTAAAAATATCGTTGCGAAACTTCGCGGCATAGAAACACAGAAATTCAGTTATAAGCCTCAAGGAATGCTAGCCTCTATTGGACACAACAAGGCAGTAGCTGAAGTGTTTGGTGTTCGTTTTTCCGGTCTTATCGGTTTTATGCTGTGGCGCGGAATTTATCTATTGAAGGTTCCCACACTCGCGCGAAAGGTAAGGTTGTTTTTAGAGTGGAACTGGGCAATGTTCTTTCCACCAGATATCGCTCATCTTGGATTCAAACGATCAGGTGAAGATTGATTCTTTGATCTTCTTATTCAAAACTAGAGCCAGAGGTTTATTTGATTCGCCGATTCTTTCGGGATTTCCAGCGGGGCGAGGTGATTGCCGCCCGCAATTGTCTGCGCATTAATATTGCTTGGAAGCTTGCTATTAAGTTTGTCAAACTGATCTTGTGAATACATATAGCTGTTCTCTGCTCGCAACAGTAGAGTTGGATGAGCCGTTTTCAACAACGTGGCCCATAAGTAATGCACCCGACGAAAGTTAAAAGATTCCCAATGGGGGTTGAAGGTCAATTCAAATTGGCCGTGCTCATTCTCAAATAAGCCATGTTCGACATAGTCTCGAAATGCTTGATCTGTAAATAAACGATAAGTTGGGTGAGCACGATAATTATCAATGAAAGCCTGTTTGCTAGGCCATATACGTTGTCTATTATGCGTTCGTTTTATGAATTTAAAAAACATAAACGACAACCATTCTGGCATATTTGCTGAGATCATACTTGCTGCTTTGGAAGGTAAAGTAGCTGAATCGATGAGTATTAACTTGGAGAACAAGTCTGGCCGTTTGACTGCGGCTAAGGCCGTGATAGTTGCCCCAATTGAATGGCCCATACCGATGATCGGAGCGGTGTATTGCAGTTCTATCGCTTCGATTAAGTCGTCAGCATGATCTTGCCACGAGAATGAGCTTTTGGGCAGAGCTTGTTTTGGCCACGCACCCCGGTTGTCCATGCCGGTGACGTTATAGTTGTTACTAAAATGGCTTAAAAAGCATTGGTAAGCCATCACCGGTATTCCATTTGCGGGTGAAAAGTGCATCGTCGCTGGAGTATTCAACAACTCTTCCGAGTCAAAATTATACCAAGGGACTGATTGATTGGCTTTAAGGCTGATCGGAACCATTATCAATTAAACTCAAATATTTGAAAAAAAGTAGTATAACTTGTGGTGTGGAGGTTGATCTATAAATGGCGCTTCAATGCTTTCAAAGGCTTAAGTGGGGGTTCAGAGAGGTTCGGTTTACCTCCATTCGTACCAGTACAAGAACATGAATTAGCCTCAAAGGCATGAATACTGACTCAAAATTTAATTTAAATCGGTTTATTTCAAAAATGTAACTAATGTTTGGATACCAAATCATGATAATCTAAGCTTGGGTTAGTTAGTAACAAGCGGGTTCACAACGCTAATAGAAGTAGTGAACCAACGGAAGTTGTTGCTTCGGTGGTTGTTATTTGTTGGGTACGGATAGATCTGGAGTACATATTCGTGTCTAGGGTACAGTCGTTGTTTAGGGTTGCGAAGAAAGTCGTTTCTTTGCTTGGTCCTTTATGAAGATTTTTATAGTCGGAGCATTGGGTAATGTTTCGGCAGGGGTTAGAACGTTGGAAATGTTTAGTAACGGACTAGTGTTAGTGATCTTTGCGGTTGTGATAGCAACCGTAACGCTGGTCGCTGTCTACATGTGGCGAAGAAGTGTCAAGGGCGGCGAGTTTGCTGTTCAGCGGCGGAGTAAATTACTCTCGCCTGCGGAGAAAAAATTCTTTGAATGTTTAATTGCGGCACTCAGTGACGATTTTTATATCTTCACTAAAGTTGCGATGGCTGATGTGATTGAACCTAGTCCAGTTGCAGGTGGGTTAGAGGCAAAAAAAATAAGTGCCAGAATGAAAGGTGAATGCCTTGACTACGTTCTTTGCAAGAAAAAGGATATGTCAATTTTTGGGATTATCGAGCTTGAGAATTTTGAAAAATCAGACAATCAAAAAAACAAAGCTGAGCGCGAACATCTTATTAATAGTATTTGCAAATCTGCACACTTGAGGTTGTTCTATTTTGATGTCAGACAGGATTATCAAGGCGTAGATATTCGTCGTTTGGTAACCGGACGCTCATCGCGCCCCGAGCAACCAGAATCAAACGGTTCCTCGAAAACGCAATTCACTATTGATAATTCTTCTTACGCTGCATTTGCCAAACAGCGTACATGCCCGCAATGCAATGGGGAGGTCGTTACCAAGGTGGCCGTTAAAGGAAAGCGTATTGGCGAAAAATTCTTGATGTGTCGCAAGTACCCTTACTGTGATTATCGTATTTCAATGAATGATAAAGAAGTCATCAAAAAAATTCATCAGAAAGATAATCAAGATGACCAGAGAATGGAAGCCGCAGGGTATAACGATTGGACGGGCTAGTAGAGGCTAAAGCTTACCGCAACTAGCGCCGTAATAAGCGAACTAATCAGCACCCCAACAGAAAACTATTCACTCCCATGGATGGTAGCGCCACCTAAACATACTCGTTCTTGATAAAACACTAAGGCTTGTCCAGGTGTGACAGCTCGTTGTGGTCTGTCAAATCTCACGGTTAAGCGTGAATCATCCAGAGCCAAGATTTCACATGTTTCATCTTGTTGTCGATAACGGGTTTTTGCGCTTAGTTTGCAGCCAATCTTCGGTGCTTGGCCACTTACCCAATCAGGGTTAATTGCCTCTACCGTTTGGGTCATCATGGCGGGATGATCGTGGCCTTGGACAACTAATAGCTCATTGCTGCTCATATCCTTGCCCGCGACATACCATGCTTCTCCCGGACCTCCGATATTGAGGCCTTGACGTTGGCCCAGCGTGTAGTACATCAAGCCGTCATGCTGGCCGACAACTTTATGATTGGGATCAATCATGTCGCCAGGGTTTGGCTTCAAATACGTGCTTAGAAAATCTTTGAAGCGCCGCTCGCCGATAAAGCATATTCCGGTACTATCTTTTTTATTATGGGTTACAAATTTGTTCTCTTCAGCGATTGACCTAACCTGTGTTTTGTCTATTTCACCTAAAGGAAAGAGGCTCTTGGCGAGCGCTTCTTGTTGCAAGGTGTATAAAAAATAACTTTGGTCCTTGTTGGCGTCTGAGCCCCTAAGTAATGTGAAGTTGCCTGTGTTTGTCTCACACTCTAATTCTTGTGTTCCACCTTTGGCTACGTAGTGGCCGGTTGCTATATAGTCGGCCCCCATGGACTCAGCTTGCAGCAAAAACTCTTTAAACTTTATTTCTTTGTTGCATAAAATGTCGGGGTTAGGTGTACGACCCGCCTGATACTCCAGGAGAAAATGTGAAAAAACGTTCTCCCAATATTCGTGTGCAAAATTTATTTCATGCAGCTCTATCCCTAGCCTGTCACAGACTTGTTGCGCATCTTTAAGGTCCTCGGCTGCTGCACAATATTCTTGGGTATCATCTTCCTCCCAGTTCTTCATGAATAGGCCACTTACCTTGTAACCTTGTTGCATGAGAAGGAGTGCCGTAACAGAGGAATCTACGCCACCTGACATGCCAACAACTACATGTTGGCCATTCGCTTGAGAAGAATGGCCTTGTTTAATGTTAATCACAAGGATTCCTCACATAGAATGTCCAAGGGGTATCGCTTGCCGCTCAAGTAGTCCTGTACGCACGCTAACACTAAATTACTTCGTAAATTTTCCTTGGCTGATAATTCCTCAAAGCTTAGCCAATGTGTGCGAATGATATCGGGGTCAAGTACACTAGATGTATCAACTTCACCGACGTTGCCGCAGAACGTGTATCTGATGTAGGTTTTTCCCTCAGCCGTGCGTAGGCGGTAAAGTCCGACCAAGGCATCCGGAGTGAAGTGACATTGAGTTTCTTCAAGAGTCTCACGGATTACTGCATCAATGATCGACTCGCCATCCTCAAGGTGGCCAGCAGGTTGATTGAGTACCACCTTCTGACTAGATTTAGCGCGTTCTTCGACCATTAAGAAGCGACCGTCACGCTCACAAATCGATGCCACAGTAACATCAGGTTGCCATAAATTAGCCATGGTAATTTCTGTATTTCATTTTCCGCATAATGTTGTAGTGTGGGGGCTACGGCCGAGTTTTACAATAGTCTCATATGCCAGCATATGCTATGCTAACACTATATTAATAGACCTGAGTTTTAGGGCTCTAACTAGCACGGAATAGGCTGTTTGTTAGAGAATCCCCACTGGTTGTTAGAGAATGTTCATCGGATTTACGCGCACCGACTCTGAACCAGTAACCTACTCAAGCTACGAGCGAGATTGGAATGAACGGATCTTGGTCGTATTTATTCGCGTACATCTCCCTAACGAGGATATGACAACGAGTATTTGGTAAAGGTTTCTTAGGCTTACACGAACGTCTACAGTCAAGTTAATAGGCTTGTTGGTAGCGTATGAATTGCAATCTTCAGACACGAGTAACTTTAATGAGTAACGACAAAGCAAAAATTTTCTATACCTTAACTGATGAAGCGCCTGCCTTAGCCACTCGCTCTTTGCTTCCAGTTTTCAAGTCATTTGCTGCAGTTTGCGACATAGACGTAGATACTAAAGATATTTCCCTTGCTTCGAGAATATTGGCAAGCTTGGCAGATTATCTTCCCGAGGAACAACATAAAGAAGATGCTTTGCTTGAATTGGCATCTTTAGTTTTAGAGCCCACTGCTAACGTGATTAAAACACCGAATATAAGCGCTTCGATTCCGCAGATTAAAGCTGCTATTGCAGAATTACAAGCGAAGGGCTATGCGATACCGAATTTCCCTGATGACCCGAATACAGATGAAGAGATAGTAATACGATCCTGTTATGAAAAAGTTAAGGGGAGCAACGTTAACCCGGTTATTCGAGAAGGTAATTCAGATCGTCGAGCACCGCCAGCAGTAAAAAACTACGCCCGTAAAAACCCCCATTCAATGGGAGAATGGAGCGCAGATTCACGCACTCATGTGGCGACCATGAATGGTGGAGACTTCCGTTCTAGCGAACGTTCGGTCACCGTCGATAAGGCATGTTCGGTAAAGATTGAATTTTGCGACAAATACGGTAACAAGACGGTTAAGCAAAGTGGATTGAAATTACTTGATGGCGAAGTCATAGATGCCATGTTTATGAGTAAGAATGCGCTGCGCAAATTCTACGAAGAGCAGATCGAAGATGCTAAGCAATCAGACGTGCTATTTTCATTGCATGTCAAAGCTACAATGATGAAAGTATCGCACCCGATCGTGTTTGGTCATGCGGTAACCGTGTATTACAAAGATGTTTACGAGAAATACGCAACACTGTTTGATGAGCTGAATGTTCAACCAAACAATGGTCTTGGTAATCTTTACAGTATTATCGATCAAATTGGTGGCGACTTAAGAACTAAAATCGAAGCCGATATAATGGCCTGCTACGAAGACCGACCTAGAATAGCAATGGTTGATTCGGATAAAGGTATCTCAAACTTACATGTGCCAAGTGATGTGATTGTTGATGCATCAATGCCTGCGATGATTCGTAGCTCCGGGCAAATGTGGAATATGGAAGGAGAGCTTATGGATACTAAAGCTGTCATTCCTGAAAGTACCTATGCCTATATCTATCAAGAGGTTATTGATTTTTGTAAAGCCAATGGCGCTCTCGACCCAACTAAGATTGGGAGTGTGTCGAACGTTGGTCTGATGGCACAGAAAGCAGAGGAATATGGATCCCACGATAAGACATATGAAATGGATTATGACGGTTACATGCGTGTTATCGATGAAGATACCGATCAAATTATCTTTGAGCATGCTGTTCAAGAGGGTGATATATGGAGAATGTGTCAGGTAAAGGATTTACCTATTCAGGATTGGGTGAAGTTAGCGGTGAATCGAGCACGCAAAACTGGTTCACCGACTGTATTCTGGTTGGATAAAAATCGACCGCATGAAGCGCAGTTGATAATTAAAGTTAATCGTTATTTGGAAGACCACGATATTAGTGGACTGAATATCATGATCAAATCTCCAGCGGAAGCAACGCGGCATGCGCTCGAGGAAATCACTAATGGCAATGATGTGATATCGGTTTCGGGTAATGTGTTGCGAGACTACCTCACCGATCTTTTTCCGATCTTGGAAGTGGGGACAAGCGCAAAAATGTTGTCGATTGTTCCCTTGATGAACGGTGGTGGATTGTTTGAAACTGGTGCTGGCGGGTCTGCACCGAAACACGTTACTCAGTTCAATGATGAAGGCCATTTACGCTGGGATTCCCTGGGTGAGTTCTTGGCTACGGCTGCTTCGTTTGAACACATAGCGGATGTCAGTGGTGATGTGCGTGCACAAATCTTATCCGACACTTTGAATGAAGCAAGTAGCACTTTGCTAGACGAAGGGAAATCGCCATCGCGAAAAGTTAATGAATTAGATAATCGTGGAAGTCATTTTTACCTTGCGCTCTATTGGGCTAGAGCTCTAGCGTCGCAAGACCAAGATCAGGAGTTGAAAGCTACTTTTGCTGCTTTAGCGGATGCGCTTGAAGAAAATGAGGTTAAAATTGTTGGTGAGTTAAATTCGGCACAGGGCTCCCCAGTTGATATTGGAGGTTATTACATGCCTGACCAAGATCTCGCAAATTCAGCCATGCGACCCAGTGCTACCTTTAACGCATTAATAAGTGGATTGGGTGCTTGATAAGTGTGGTGCTTCAGTTTAGCTATCGAATTGGCCTCCTTTAGGTGGGATGGTCGTTCGACAGTGCTGAAGTAGTTAGTCAGCCGCCAATAAAAAGTAAAAAACCCGTCATGCAGACGGGTTTTTTATATGCTGAGGTCTCACTCTCTTGATGAGAGCGATCCGCGGTCAATTAAAGGCCGCTAATCCAAACCAACGAAACATTCAATGAATCAAATTAACTGGGTGTGCGGATTTTGGCTGCTTTAGGGCCTTTTTCTCCATCCTCAAGCTCGTATTCGACTTCTTGACCTTCGGTTAGGGTTTTATAACCCTCCATTTCTATTTCTGAGTAATGTGCGAACACATCGTCGCCGCCTTCAGTTGGTTCAATAAAACCAAAACCCTTAGACGAATTAAACCACTTTACGGTGCCCCTAGTAGACATCTTGTTATCCTCACTTTGACTGCAGCCACTCTATTTTTGATGGTGGTTTACAGTGATAAAAAACTATGAAGCGTTATTAATTATATATTTAGTCACTTCACGACCTGCATCAAACTGATCTATGCAATTTGAACGGCTACAGTTAACTCCCAAACCAATTAAAGGTCAAGCCGATCACTCAATTAAACGAGCACACTGCGTTCTATCAGCCATATAGCGATCATTTGTCCATTATAAATAACTTGAAAAATTCAGAACCGGACGCAAATTTAATTGGCATAATAGCGATCTGATAAAACAATTTTACATATCTACCACTTAGTATAGCAATGAGCGATTACCCAGAACCTTTCCATAACGACGATGTTGCACTGGAAACGGAAAAACCAAAACTCAAGCGACCACCTCTTTATAGGGTGGTTTTACTCAATGATGACTACACCACCATGGAGTTTGTGATAGAAGTATTACAAGGTATTTTCCACCATTCCGAGGAAAAGGCAGCGCAGATCATGATGCACGTTCACCAAAAAGGAGCGGGTATATGTGGCGTTTTCACTAGAGAAATTGCCGAATCTAAAATGGAGCAAGTATTGCAGTATGCACAACAAAATAAACATCCGCTTCAATGCACTATGGAGCCTGAATCAGATGATGAAGATTAAAATTATTATTAGTTCGTCAATTGTTCGTTCATCAATGAATTCCGCAATGAGATCAAATTTATGATATCCAAAGACTTAGAAAAGTCCCTAAATTTTGCCGTACAGATTGCACACGAGGCAAAGCATGAATTTGTCACAACTGAGCATCTGTTACTGGCGCTGCTTGAGAACGGATCAGCGATGTCGGTACTACAAGCTTGTGAGGCAAATATTGATCAGTTAAGGATCGAGTTGACGGATCATCTGCGTGATCATGTGCCCTCTATTGAAGATCAAATTGAAATCAAAACTCAACCTAGTATTGGTTTTCAAAGAGTGCTGCAGCGTGCGATTGTACATGTTCAGAGTTCTGGTAAATCAGAAGTAGAGGGGGAGAACGTCATTGTTGCGATGTTTTCAGAACAAGATTCGCATGCGGCTTACTTTTTAGATCAACAGAATGTAACGCGTTACGATGCGGTCTCATATATTTCCCATGGAATTGTTAAGGGAGATCATGACTTAGAAGGTATAAGCTACCAACATGAAGGTGAAGAAGGGTCGTCAGAAGCTCAACAAGGCCCTCTTGAAGCTTATACGGTCAACCTTAATGAGCGTGCCGCTGATGGCTTTATTGATCCATTAATAGGACGTGAGAAAGAAGTTGAAAGGACGATTCAGATTCTGTCTCGTAGAAGAAAAAATAATCCTTTATATGTCGGAGAAGCCGGTGTTGGTAAAACCGCTATTGCTGAAGGGCTCGCAAAACTTATAGTTGAAGAGCAGGTTCCAACAGTGCTGGCTAATGCGACGATATATTCACTAGATATGGGCGCACTCTTGGCGGGCACCAAATATCGAGGAGATTTTGAAAAGCGACTGAAGGCGGTGCTGAAAGCTCTCGAAGGAGAAGAGCACGCGGTATTATTTATTGATGAAATTCACACTATCATCGGTGCTGGGGCAGCATCCGGTGGAGCTATGGACGCTTCAAACTTGCTCAAACCAGCTCTCTCAAACGGACAGTTGAAATGCATAGGGTCGACAACCTATCAAGAATACAGAGGGATTTTTGAGAAAGACCGTGCGTTGTCGCGCCGTTTTCAAAAAATTGATGTTGAACAGCCAAGCGTTGAAGAAACGGTGCAGATTTTACGTGGGCTGAAATCACGTTATGAAGAGCACCATGAGGTGGTCTACACACCTGAAGCGCTGACCTTAGCAGCAGAACTGGCAGACCGATATATTAATGAACGTTTCTTGCCAGATAAAGCGATTGATGTGATCGACGAAGCGGGCGCTCGTACACGTTTGACCGAGCGTGAAGAGGGCGAAGTGCCCAGCATAGATACCGCTGAGATTGAAGAAGTTGTTTCTTTCATCGCGCGTATTCCACCCAAGAATGTGTCGGCTTCAGATGTTGATGCTCTCAAGAGTCTCGAGCGAGACCTTAAACTCGTCGTGTTCGGACAAGATAAAGCTATTGATAGTTTGGCTTCTGCGATTAAGATGTCACGATCTGGCTTAGGTAAGCCAGATAGACCGATCGGCTCCTTTCTGTTTTCTGGACCAACCGGTGTCGGTAAAACTGAGGTCACGCGTCAACTTGCAATGACCATGGGCGTTGAACTCATCCGTTTCGATATGTCCGAATATATGGAGCGTCATACTGTTTCAAGGTTAATTGGTGCGCCTCCTGGATACGTCGGCTTTGATCAAGGTGGTTTACTAACCGATTCGGTTAATAAACATCCGCATGCTGTTTTACTGCTTGATGAAATAGAAAAGGCGCATCCAGATGTGTTTAATTTACTTCTTCAGGTTATGGATAGCGGCACTTTAACTGACAATAATGGTCGAAAAGCTGATTTTAGAAATGTTATTTTGGTGATGACGACCAATGCGGGTGCGGTGCAGGTATCACGCAATTCAATGGGTTTCACTAAGCAGGATCATGCAACAGATGACACTCTTGCTATTCAAAAAATGTTTACACCGGAGTTCAGGAATCGTTTAGATGCGATTGTACGTTTTAACTCATTGAGTAAGGATGTTATCGGCAAAGTCGTAGATAAAGAATTGCTAGAAGTCGAGCGTCAACTATTAGAGAAAGACGTGCAACTTCGTGTTGGCAACGATGCCAAGCTATGGATTGCAGAGAATGGCTATGACGAAACCATGGGGGCTCGTCCGTTAGCGCGCCTGATTCAAACAGAAATTAAACGTGGTTTAGCAGACGAGTTACTGTTTGGTAAATTACAGAAAGGTGGGGCAGTGGCTATCAACGTGGTTGAAGGTGAATTGAACTTCATAATTGATTCGAATCTTGAACAAAAAAAGTTAGCAAAGCCTAATAACAACCCTGACGGTGAGAGTGAAGAAGAAAAGCAGCTGCATTAAGCGATTTTTGTTCAAGTCAAACATTTGACTCTAGCCTTCAGCACTACAGTTTCGGATCTAACTGTCTATTTTGTCGACCATAATCGTCGTGGTGCGTTTGCGTCGACGGTCTTCCATTTTGAGAGGTATGTAAGAATTATCTGGTGAAAGCCATAAGGTGAAAGTTCGCTCAGGTATCAACTCTCGTTCTAGAACTACTTTTAAGGTATCAACATCGCCAAACTTGGTCGTTAATACTTCGTCTTCGGTCGACTTTAGTGTGTACGCGCGTATTTTCTTCTTTTTGCCGTCGACAACATAAACAGTTTCACCAGAAAGACCTTCTCCCTTCAATAGCGCTGCGGCGAACGGAAGGTTACAGGTATTGACAACATAGCCTTGTGGCATGTCTAGTGATTCGCCGTCAGCAAAATTCAATTTGCGTTCTTGCCAATCGAAGTCCACGTGATAGTCATTTAGATCGCGGCGACCGCCAGCGTAACTTTTTGAGATAGTACGGCCTCCATCTACTTTAAAATCACAAGTCTCTTGCAGGTCACTGCCTAAAAGAATTGCTGCCATTCCTTGTGCACGAGTGGTTTGAAATACTTCATAACCTGCCGCGGTTTTGTTCAGGGTTGTTTGGAGTTTTCCAAGCGTAGCATTACCATATTTTTCACTTACTAAACTTAATGTATAGGCGATAGAAATCGGCTCTAAATGGGTTTGTGTGGGATCTTTATCTTGTGCAAAGCTGGATTCTAAGCCGAGCGCGAGGATGATAGCGGCAACCAATAACGGCGCCTGTTTGACTAGTATTTTCATTGCAATGTGACGCTAACCTAGAGGTCGAAGCTTTGCAACTGATCTAGCGAGGTTTCATCATCTAGTAATACTTTATTGCCTTTAAACGATAACCGCCCCTGACTAAACCACTTTACCGCGAGAGGATAAAGTTGATGTTCTATCTTATGAATTTTCTGCTGTAGGCTGTCAGGAGTATCACCCAGCGCAACTTTTAGTCTTCCTTGCAATATGACGGGTCCAGCATCAACCTCGGGAACAACAAAATGGATGCTTGCACCATGCCATTCATCGTTTGCATCTATGGCTCGTTGATGAGTGTTTGTACCTGGATACTTAGGCAATAGTGAAGGATGGATGTTGATTAATCGCTTACTGAAATGGTTTACAAACTCTTCGGTGAGGATACGCATAAACCCGGCAAGTATGACTAAATCGGGCTCGGTTAAATCTATTTGGTCGATGAGTGCTTGGTCGAATTCTTGCCTAGAGTTAAATTCGCGGTGATCAATTACCGACGACTTGATTCTGGCTTTCGAAGCACGTTCGAGGCCAAACGCGGAGGGGTTATTGCTGATTACTTGAGTAATATCAAGCTCTAGTTCGCCCGTGTGAATTTGGTCTATGAAGGCTTGAAGGTTACTGCCACTACCAGAAATTAATATAACGGCGTTAGTCATAGAATTACTAGGGCGTCTAATCTTATCGTTAGGGAAGTCGGTAATACCAGCGCGGCGGCGAGTGGTTACACTATCTGTACCGCAGTATCAGATTTGCCTGATCGAATTTCGCCAATCACAAACGCACTCTCTCCATTGCTGTTTAGTGCATTCACCGCATCATCCGCATGTTCTGCTGGAACAACTAGAATCATTCCCACGCCACAATTAAATGTGCGATACATTTCAGCTCGATCAATATTGGCTTTTTCCATCATCCAAGTAAATAGCTCAGGCCATTCCCATGAGCTTTCATCCACCACAGCGTGGCAGTCATCGGGCAGTACTCGTGCTAAGTTTCCTGGAATACCTCCACCGGTTATATGAGCTAAGGCGTGTACCGGAAGCTTCTTAATTAACGCGAGCACCGATCGAACGTATATCTTTGTCGGGGCGAGTACGGCTTCGCCGAGAGGCGTTCCACCAATCATAGTATCCAGCGAAACTTGGTAAGTATCTATCACTTTACGAACCAATGAATAACCATTGGAATGCGGGCCACTTGAGGACAATCCGATCAACTTATCTCCAGAGCTTACCTTGCTGCCATCGATCATTTCTGATTTTTCCACCGCGCCGACACAGAATCCAGCGAGATCGTACTCACCTTTAGAGTACATACCTGGCATTTCAGCTGTTTCGCCACCGATTAAAGCGGCATTGGCTTGTACGCAGCCTTCACCGATACCGGTTACAACTTGCGCGGCAATATCTTCGCTTAACTTGCCAGTTGCGAAGTAATCTAGGAAAAATAATGGCTCTGCACCTTGGACTAGGACGTCGTTTACGCACATCGCGACAAGATCGATTCCGATGGTATCGTGCTTGTTTAATTCAAATGCAAGTTTAAGTTTGGTGCCGACACCATCCGTACCTGAGACCAAGATAGGCTCCTTGTAGTTCTTTGGTATTTGAAATAATGCACCAAAGCCTCCAAGACCACTTAAACATCCTTCTCGCTGAGTCCGTTTTGCTACCGGCTTGATGACATCAATAAAGGCATCACCGGCATCTATATCTACGCCTGCGTCGCGGTAACTTAGGGGTTTTGGCTTATTATCTGAACTATCGGTCATGGCTAATTAAACTATTGAAATAAAATTATGCAGGCACATATCTAGTTAGTATCTGCTGTGCGACAAAGGTCGCTATTGTAGCCGTTTCACTGCCTATTGTGTATCGAATAAAAGCCATAGATAATCAACTCATTAAAGTGTTCTAGATCGCTTCGAACTCTCCTTAACTTCGAGAAAAAATGATTTACTTGCCAAATCTTCTTACCTTAGCGCGTATCGCGATGGTGCCTTTCCTAATCGTGCTTTTGCAGGATGGGGAGTACCTAATGTCGCTTATTGTTTTTTTGGTGGCGGGGATCACTGATGGCTTAGACGGCTATATTGCCAAGCGTTATGATGCTGAGTCTGAATTGGGTGCAATACTAGATCCATTGGCCGATAAGGCGCTCTTGGTGAGTTCCTACATTATGCTATCAATCTTGGAACTCATTCCATTTTGGCTTATGGTGGTGGTTGTTTTCAGAGACGTGATCATTGTCTGCGGGTACTTGATTATGGTGTTGTTTTTTGGGTCTGTTGAGATGCACCCCTTGAAGATAAGTAAGCTGAATACGGTGCTACAAATCGTATTGATTGTTATTGTATTGGCCGCCGCCGCGGGCGCGAGCTCGTTGCTGGGGGTTCTTGGTGTATTGAGTTATGCCGTTTTAGTGTCAAGCGTATTAAGCGGTGCTGCCTATGTTTATATTTGGTCTATACCGGCAACCAAAAGCGACTCTCAGAAAGAGTTAGATTAGTTTGGCTAAAAAAATTATTAGATGAACAGTTCAACTTCAAACCAAACCCAACTGGCGCTGCCGCTGGGCGTTGGGGATAAGGCGAGTTTTGCCAATTTCTGGGTGGGTCACAACGATGAATTGGTGACGGCGCTTAATGCGATGGTGGCGGTTGGCGACCCTAAATTCCTTTATTTTTACGGTGCTCAGAGTTCAGGGAAAAGTCATTTACTATTTGCCGCGATTAGAATGGCGAAGGAAGAAGTAGTTAACACGAGTTATTTAAGCCTAAAAAACTCACAGGTAACGACTGCACACCTTAACGCGGTGGATGTACAGCACTTAGTCTGCATCGATGATTTGGATCACTGGGCTGGAGATCTTGCCAAAGAACAAGCTTTGTTTTCACTCTTTGAACAAATCAAACATGCGGGTGGTCAACTGCTCATTAGCGCTAGCCAGCCTCCACAGGAGTATGAACTGGTATTACCCGATCTTGCGAGTCGTTTGAATAGCGGCTTAATCTACGCCCTGGAGGCGTTAACTGAATATCAGCAATTTGAAGCAATTCGTTTGCGAGCTGGCTTGCGCGGTTTAACTATCTCTAGCGAGGCGATTCGATTCCTTTTGAGTCGATCAAGTCGTGATACTCGTGAGTTATTCGACCTGTTAGATACCATTGATCGTGCCTCCTTGGTCGAAAAAAGAAAGATCACCATTCCTTTTTTGCAGTCGATCATAATGTCGACTACGGGCTCCTAGTCTTTAAGTTTTACAGCGGTACGCGCGATACGTTTTCCCAATGCAAGACATAGCGCCTTTTCTTCGTCACTAATAGGCAAGGTGTTATTTGAACCGGCTACATGGCTTGCTCCATAGGGCGTGCCTCCGGTTTTCGTTTTATGTAGTGCAACTTCGGTGTAGGGAAGGCCGCAAACTAGCATTCCGTGATGTAAAAGCGGATTCATCATGGATAACAAGGTAGATTCTTGACCGCCGTGCATTGACGACGTTGAGGTAAATACAGCTGCTGGTTTGCCAACTAATGCACCCGACATCCATAATGAGCTGGTGCTATCGATAAAGTTCTTTACTGGCGCCGACATATTGCCAAATCTAGTTGGGCTGCCAAGGATGAGCCCCTCACACTCAATGAGATCATTGAGTTCCACTAAAGGATCTCCTTGATTGGCTTCTGTTTCTGAATTATGTCTTGAGCTAATTTCCGGCACACTTCGTAACACGGCGTCGCAGCCGTCGACCGTTTCAACGCCTCGGGCAATGAGTCGGGCCATCTTTTGCGTAGATCCGAGGCGGCTGTGATACAGAATTAGTATGTTCATAGTTGATTCTAAATAGTCGCGTTTGAGTATTGGCTAGCGCCTAGTGCCTTGTTAAGGGAGGATGGTCAATACAGATTCTGGGGGGCGGCCGATAGCGATTGCGTCTCCGACTACCACGAGGGGGCGTTCAATGAGCTTAGGATGCTCAATCATCATGTCGATCAATTGATCGCGTGAGAAATCGCTATTGCTGATATTCAATTCACCATATTCTGTCTCGCCCTTGCGCATGAGGTCACGAGGCTCCATCTCTAAGCCACGCAATAAGCTGTCGAGTTGCTGATGTGTCGGTGGTGTTTTTAAATATTCAACAATCGTTGGTGTATATCCATTTTCTTCGATTAGCGCTAGAGTTTGGCGAGACTTAGAGCATCTAGGGTTATGATAAATAATGATTTTCATAATAATATTTTCTGTGAGAAGCTTTGAACGACTTCCAGGTTGTATTGGTAAAGGTTGGTAAAGATCGTTCCAGCAATTTACAATAAGTGATGAATGATTATTCGCTAAAGAAAACCCTATTTCAACTACTAGATCTACCGATTGCTGTCGCCAAGCGATTTAGATCTGATCGTCTGACTCGGCATGCCGCCGCGCTTTCGTTTAGTTCCATGTTGGCGCTAGCACCAATGATGGCTATTGGCTTTGCGGTGCTCTCCGTATTTTCCTCCACAAGTGAATTAAGTGCTCCGCTAGAGGACTTCTTTTATCAATTCCTGCTACCAACGGCGAGTGAAGAGCTACGCGGTTACATCGACCAATTCTCAGGCCAAGCGGGGAAATTGTCATTAATTGGCTTAGGTTTTTTTCTGTTAACTGCATTGCTACTGTTATTCAATATTGAGGAGTCATTTAACGATATATGGCGCGTAGAACAAGGGCGTAACATGACGGCGCGGTTAATCGTCTATTGGGCCTTGGTTTCTCTTGGCCCTTTATTAATGGGAGCAAGTCTTGCAATCTCCACATATTTGCTCAGCTTGACGGTAACTACAGGTGCCGAATTTGTGGGACAGTTTCAAAGTTTTGGCGTTATCTTGCTCCCTTTCTTGTTTGAATTGCTCGCTTTTATGTTGCTCTATCTTGTCATGCCAAATGTACGAGTCAGCCTTCTACATGCCTTGGGAGGCGCGCTCGTAGCCTCATTGATGTTTGAGGTAACCAAAAAAGGGTTTGCGCTTTATGTGCTGAATTTCAAAAGCTATGAAATAGTTTATGGCGCATTGTCCACTTTACCCATATTTCTGATTTGGATTTATCTTTCTTGGGTTGTAGCGTTGATCGGCGCCGAAGTGGTAGCTGTTTTACAGCAGCGTAGTTTGGAGAAGAGGCTTTAGCCCAGTTAATATTACGGATGGCTATCAATGAGTTTGATTGAATTAACCCAATTCGAATGATTGGATTGCTGAAAGGAATGGTTCTTTGTACCGTCTAACGTTTAGCGAGTTTAGTGTCGCTGCTTTTGGAGTAGCTGTCGCCCTCGTACTGCCAACGGTGCTTTAACCGTTTGGCAATTTTGTCTGAATAGGTAGTGCGACCTAATGATCCATTATAGGCAGCTAAAGCGTCTGCTTGGGTGGAGTAACGGTCCAAATAAGTTCTTAGTATCGAACAACCATAACGCAAGCTAATGGAAGGGTTGAACAAATCATCGTTCGGGCGCCCATAAACATCTTTCCAGAAAGGCATTACCTGCATCAAACCTTGTGCGCCAGCCGAAGACAGTGCGAAGCGATCGAAATTGCTCTCAATGTCTATCACCGCTAATACAAGTTGAGGGTCTAAACCTGCTAGCTCGGCTTCACTATAAACAGATTTCAATAGTCTGATGCGGTAGAACGGATTCTTAATGCGCTTTTCAAGGCGTTCAGACATTGATGAAAGCCACAGCAAGCTGTCTAGATCAGTGGTTTTATCTTGAACGTCGTGAGTCGCTTGGTGAAGAGCTTGAACTAGGTTTGGGTCTACCGTTTGTGCCGCAGCAACCGTGCTTATAAAACAAAGATGAACCCATGCGTAAGCGGTGAGAGCGCAAATTCGTTGCTTAGATTTGAAGAGGCTGTTCGGCATTTTTGTGTTTGTGCTAACGCACCGCAACAGTTTTAACAAAATCAACAATTTTGTCCGTTGCCATGTTTTCAGACTCGGACTCTCGTCTAGACTTATATTCGACTTCCCCATTAGCCAGTGATTTCTCACCTATAACGATTCGATGTGGTATACCGATCAAATCAGCATCTGCGAACATGATGCCAGGCCGCTCTTTCCGATCATCCAATAAAACTTCATAGCCAAGCGCTTTGAATTCATTGTATAAATCGTCGCATGTCGCGGCGACTAATTCTGATTTTCGGTAGCCGATTGGGGTAATGACGATTTCAAAAGGAGCCATGTTGCTTGGCCAAATAATACCTCGATCATCATTATTCTGCTCAATCGCTGCGGCGACTATTCTTGAAATACCGATACCGTAGCAGCCCATGGGCATGACAGCGCTTTTGCCATTGCTATCCAAACAAGTGGCGTTAAGTGCTTCACTGTATTTGGTTCCCAATTGAAAGATATGGCCAACTTCAATTCCACGTTTAATCGTGAGTTTATCTTCATCGCTAGAAGCATCGGCGTTGGCATCAGCACAGATGTCGCCTTCTTGTACACTTCGCAAATCGAAAATCTCAGGCTCAGGGCAGTCGCGGCCCCAATTTACGCCGGTGAAATGAACATCTTCCTCGTTTGCTCCACAGATAAAATCAGCTAAATTCACCGCAGAACGGTCTGCAATAACAGGGAGTGTTAATCCGACTGTTCCGATTGAACCAGGACCGCAGCCCACTGCTTCGATAATGACTTTTTCATCCATCCACTCCAGAGGGCTGGCGACCCATGGATGCTTTTCAGCTTTGATCTCATTTAGATCGTGGTCGCCACGCAGCACTAATGCAATTCCTTTAGCTTCTTGGCCTTCAATCTCTGCGGCCTTAACCAAAAGGGTCTTGATTGTTGATTCAACGGGAACGTCAAGGAATTCACCGATGGCTGCGATCGTTTTTTGTCCTGGCGTATCGATTCGTTGGATGTCTTGTGATGCGGTTGGGCGTTCGCCTCCCAAGGCTAATGCTTCGGCCATCTCCACGTTGGATGCGTAATCGTATTTGTCGCAAATGGCGATAGCATCTTCACCGGAGTCTGCCAAAACATGAAACTCGTGTGACGCATTTCCACCGATACTGCCATTGTCAGCGACGACAGGTCGAAACCCCAATCCTAGACGGTCGAAAATGCGTGTATACGTGCTGTGCATTAATTCGTAGGTTTCTTGAAGGCTCTCTGAGTCTAAATGAAATGAATACGCATCCTTCATGATGAACTCACGTGAGCGCATTACGCCGAAGCGAGGTCGCCGTTCATCACGAAATTTAGTTTGAATCTGATAAAAATTTATCGGCAGTTGTTTGTAGCTACGAACTTCATTGCTCACCAGAGTGGTAATAACTTCTTCATGCGTTGGGCCAAAGCAGAAATTGCGGCCATGCCGATCGTGCATCCGCAGCAGTTCGCCGCCATACATTTCCCATCGCCCAGATTCTTCCCAAAGCTCAGCCGGTTGGACAGCCGGCATTAGCATTTCTTGTGCGCCAGCTGCATCCATTTCTTCTCTGACAATGGATTCCACTTTGCGCAAAACTCTTAAGCCCATTGGCAGCCAATTATAGATGCCTGATGCAACCTTACGAATTAGCCCAGCACGCAACATGAGCTGATGGCTGACAATCTCAGCATCAGAGGGCGTTTCTTTTAATGTTGCTAATAATAGTTTCGAAGTTCGCATAGTTTGTAAGAATTGTTTGTAACAATCGTTATTGTGATTTTTACCGGGTATTTCAGGAGTCGAGCGGCGAATTCTACCTTATTTTTACGTTCGAGAAGACTAAAAATTGCAATTCCATGCCTGTTAGATCAATGACTTGGTCAAGTTAGTTGCAGTAATAGCTCACTGAGGTGCGTTCTGTGTAGGTGGTTTACTATTTGGTATGCAAATTTGCTAAACTAGCCACAATGACTATTTATCGTGGATTCACTGTGAAATGAGTGTAATTAAGCAAGATGACCTAATCGACAGCGTAGCTGATGCGCTGCAATTTATTTCTTTTTTTCATCCTAAGGACTTTGTGGATGCGATGCATCAAGCCTATTTGCGGGAAGAGTCACAGGCCGCAAAGGATGCCATGGCGCAGATTCTAATTAATTCACGACTGTGTGCAGAAGGCCGTCGGCCGATCTGCCAAGACACGGGTATTGTGACCATTTTTGTAAAAGTTGGTATGGATGTAAGTTGGGATGCCGAGATGTCGGTAACGGATATGATCAATGAGGGAGTGCGTCGTGCGTATAAGAACCCAGACAATATTTTGCGGGCGTCAATCCTAAACGACCCACTCGGAGCGCGGAGCAATACTGGCGACAACACCCCTGCGGTGATTCATTACGAAGTCGTCGAAGGCGACAAAGTAGAAATTGATGTGGCTGCGAAGGGTGGTGGGTCCGAGAATAAATCTAAAATGGTTATGCTAAATCCAAGCGACTCATTGGTGGATTGGGTATTGAAAACAGTACCAACTATGGGGGCGGGCTGGTGCCCTCCCGGCATGCTTGGGATAGGAGTGGGTGGTACGGCCGAAAAGTCAGCGGTGTTGGCCAAAGAAGTATTGATGGAAGCAGTAGATATTCATGATCTTATCGCGCGAGGCCCCAATTCTAGGCTCGAAGAATTACGCCTTGAGATATTTGAAGGTGTAAATCAGCTGGGCATTGGTGCACAGGGATTAGGGGGCTTGACCACTGTGTTAGACGTGAAAATTAAGGATTACCCCACTCACGCAGCGTCAAAGCCGGTGACCATGATTCCGAATTGTGCTGCGACGCGTCACGCACATTTTGTCTTGGACGGTAGCGGAGCTGCATTGCAGATCCCTCCAAGTTTAGATGACTGGCCTGAAGTGAGTTGGGATGTTGGGCCGACTACGCGTAAGGTCAACCTCGATGATCTTGATAAGGCAAGCATGCAGGAATGGCAGCCAGGTGAAACTATTTTGCTTTCGGGGAAAATGTTAACGGGCCGTGATGCTGCACACAAAAGAATTCAATCACTGTTGGAAAGCGGAGAAGGTCTGCCTGAGGGCGTCGACTTCACTAATCGTTTCATCTACTACGTAGGTCCTGTAGATGCGGTAAGAGACGAGGCCGTTGGGCCAGCGGGCCCGACCACAGCGACTCGTATGGATAAGTTTACTGACATGATGCTGGAGCAAACAGGGTTGATTGGGATGATTGGTAAAGCTGAACGTGGACCAGCGACTATCGAATCGATCGCACAACACAAGGCCGTCTATTTGATGGCCGTTGGAGGCGCAGCATATTTAGTATCTAAGGCTATCGTTAATGCCAAAATAGTTGCATTCCCTGAGCTAGGCATGGAGGCTATTCACGAGTTTGAAATTGTAGACATGCCAGTCACCGTTGCCGTGGATACTAAGGGTGAATCGGTGCATACCACCGGCCCGGCTAAATGGAAGAGCATCATTGCCGAAAAAGTAGAAGTCGTTAATTAATCAAAGGCTACTTAAGCCTTTTTCATAACTAAGTTAATAATGAGCAGCCCTTGGCTGCTCTTGTCTTAATTCGTATATCTAGGAAACAATCATGAGTGCAAGCAATCGTTTAATGCCAATCGTACAATTTGCAGAGAACGTTAAAACTAACGGGCAAGAAATTTATTTGCGCCAGCCCATCAATGGAGAGTATCTAGAGCTTAGCTGGGCTGAAACCTATTCTCAAACGCTTCGTTTTGCGTCAGGTCTTAGATCTCTTGGCTTGGAAGCAGGCGACAAAGTGGCAATTCTTTCGGAAAATTGCGCAGAATGGTTTATTGCTGATTTTGCAATTTGTGCCGCTGGCTTAGTCTCCGTGCCTATCTATTTTACCGCCGGTGAAAGTGTTATTTCACATGTATTGGAGCACAGTGAAGCTAAAGCAATTGTCGTAGGTAAGCTAGCAAGTTTTTCAGCTGTCGAGCAGGCAACCCCTAACGCTGTGAAGACGATTAGTATGTCGTTTAAGAGTATGCCCTGTCAGTACGATATGCCGACCTTGATTCGTGAGAATGAGGAACTATCTGAAATCCATGAGCCGAATCTGGATGATGTGTTTTCGCTGTCTTATACTTCCGGTTCGACGGGAAAACCTAAAGGTGTTGTATTAAGCTACCGCAATATTGTATTCGGTGCTAATACAATGTCCAACTGGGAGGACAGACCACCTAAGGAAAGAGTGATATCTTACCTTCCTCTAGCGCATATTACTGAACGAGCACTGATTGAGTATGCGAGCTTGTATAACAATGTGACGGTTACTTTTAATGAATCGTTAGCCACATTTTTGGATGACTTGAAGAGCGCCCAGGTGACGAGCTTTATATCTGTGCCGCGTCTTTGGATGAAGTTCCAAGCGGGCGTTTTGGCGAACCTGCCGCAGAAAAAACTAGACAGGTTATTGAAGATTCCCGTTGTGAGTGGAATGGTCAAGAAAAAAATCCGCACTCAATTGGGGCTAGCTCATGCAACAAGCTTTGGCTCTGGGTCTGCGCCGGTCGCGGCATCCGTTTTGGAGTGGTATTACAAGCTGGGGATGCCGATATCTGAAGGCTGGGGTATGACTGAGTTGACGGCGATGGGGACATCTCAATATCCATTTAGGGCAGATAAAATTGGAACAATCGGTTGTGCTATTGACGGCTTAGAAGTAAGCACTTCGGATGAAGGTGAGCTGTTGGTTCGTGGGGACGGTGTTTTTAAGGAGTATTATAAGGATGAAGAGAATACTAAAAATACGTTTACTCATGATGGATGGATGCGCACAGGCGATAAAGCAGAGATGGATGATGACGGGTATTTCCGTATCACTGGACGTGTAAAGGAGTTGTTTAAATCGGGTAAGGGTAAGTATGTGGCGCCTGTCCCTATCGAAAGTTTGATGGTTAAGAATCAATTAATTGAGCAGATTTGCGTAATGGGTTCCGGCTTACCGCAGCCGGTTGCTGTGATTGTGGTCGCCCCAGAGACTTCGGTGGGAATGAGTGAAGTTGAAATTCAACAAAGCCTGTTGAATACCATGGCCGATGTTAATTCACAAATTGAAAAACATGAATGTCTTGGCGGGCTATGTCTCGCTAAAGAAAGTTGGAGTATTGAGAATGGTTTGTTGACGCCCACCTTGAAGATTAAGAGAGATCAGTTAGAAGGCAAGTATGGTGATGTTATTGGTACGATTCCTAAAGGTGAGGCCGCCTGGGCTTAACGTCATTTAAAGGAGTGTATTTTAAAATGGAGCTTAACAGCTCCATTTTCTTTCACTACCTTGATTTGGATTCGTTATGGTTAAGCTTATTTTGGCGGGATGTTTTCTTTTAGCAGCTTCTCAATTTGTTGCAACGTTTCCGCTGAGATATCGCCGTTTTGTTCAGCTAATAGCAGTGTTTTTTGGGCTAAGTCAATATAGCTATTGGCCAAAGGTGAATTATCCTTTTCGAGTGCAGTTAGGTGTTTTTGAATGGTAGCGGTGTCGCCTCTGGCGACGGGGCCACTCAAGGCATTTACGGTTCCGTTTTCACCAATGTTGCTAGTAGTCGTGGTAATTAATGGTTGTAGAGATTGCCAAAACTGTTTGCGTTCTATGCCGGCGGATTCTCCAGTTTGCAAACTCATATCCATCAAGGTTACTAAATAGTTCGATGCAAAAACACAAGCCACATGATAAAGCGGTTTGGCCTCGCTTTCGATCTCTGTGCAAAGAAACCCAAGTTCTGTGAATAGAGGAAAACAGTGTTCTAACGCTGAATCGTCGCCTTCGCCATACAAGGCCGTTTGATGATGGTTATCTGCGAAGGTCTTCTGTGCGGCGGCATGAGTTGGAAACGTGTTGAGTGGGTGCAAAGAACATATTTTGTGTCCTGCTGTTTTCGCACTGTCTAGCACTGAGCTATCTAGAGCTCCAGAACAATGTGCCACAATGGAACTTGCAGCGATGTGATTAACTATCGATTCACAAACGCTTTGTATCTGTTTATCTTGGACCGCAATAATTATGAGTTTCGCTTTTCTGACGGCTTCGGTATTTTCCAAAACGCTGAAATTTTTCCGCCAAGAATCGTGTTTGCCGAGTTCGACAGGTAAGACTTGTGATGTGTCGCGAACGCCGAAGGTCACCGGGTAGCCATTCTCTAATAGAATGCGTCCTAGTGCGCAGCCAACTTTGCCTGCGCCGATGATCGCAATGCGCGAGTCTTTGTTTGCCGTCATTATTCGGCCCTTAGTAAATTCATCATTTCTGAGGCGCCGAGACCAATCTCTCTTTCTCCGGCTTCTACTTCATGAATTAACGAAACCATTTTTGCATTGCAAGGGCACTCGATGCCCAGTAAGAGACCATGCTCGACTATAGCTCCGTTCAGGAATTCTATTTCGGTCTTTTTGTTTGCCTGTAAATCCCACCACATTGAGAGTCTCGCTGTGGGGTCAATCGCCAACATTTTTTGTGCGATTTTCAGGTAAATGAAATTGGGTAACCGTAATGAAAAAGGCAGCCACCTCGCCGGCAATGCGGTTGTTTGAGGAAGGTCTAAATTATTCGCAGTACAAACCTCCAACAATTCTTGCATAAGTACAGCGATAACCTTTCTATATTCAGCGTCCTCGGTCATCGCCTTGACGGGGATGTCAGCAAGGGCATTAACCGGGTTGGCTAAATTTAATTGCAATTTTGCCCACCGAGCGGCCTCAATATCGGCACTTATTTTAGTCGGCATTAGCGGGCTGGATAAAGACTCAATGAGCGCGTCTGAATTAGGGTTGGATTCAACAATAAACTCGCCTTGAGTCGAGCGATGCAAGCCATGGTTTTCGTTTTCAATGACGTTATAGCCAACGATCGCAGTAAGTACAGCATTGTCTGAGAACACCTTCCGTAAGGGCTTATCACTGCCAAGGCCGTTTTGACAACAGACTATCATGCCGTCTGGCGCCAGTAGTTTTTGTAAGTCAGCAATGGTGGATTCCACAGTTGTGCATTTAACCGTCAACCAAATAATATTAAAACGCTCTGTGTTCCCATCCGTTTCGATAAAGTGTGGTGATTCGATATCCACTTCGTTATTCAAATAGTCACTTAAATGAAGGCCTTTGCGGTATTTTTTTCGCGTCGACTCTCTGGCTACAATGCTGACTGACTTTTGATTTTGGCAGAGTGCACCAGCGAGAAAGCAACCGATTAGGCCAGCGCCAAACACTAAGTGCCGCGAATTATTCATAGCGCGTCTTCGTATGCTTCGCTTGCATCCAACCAGTCGGCTTCAGCCACATCCTGTTCTTTTTGTAAGTAAGCTTGATCTGTAAATAACTGTTTTAGGATATCTTTGTTTTCTTCTTGATATAAATCGTTGTCGGCTAATTTTTCTTCGAGTGCGGTTTTTTCAAGCTGTAATTTCTCCATGACGCGTTCAGCTCTTTTGATCCTGTTGCTTAGTGGTTGCAGCATTTGCCGACGTTCTGCATCGATTCTTTTTTGTTCTTTTTTCGCAGTGGCTGAGTTCTCTTGCTTCTTAGGCTGTGGTTCTGCCTCAGGCAGTGCATCCGTATTGCCGCCGCGGTTATGCTCTGCTAACCATTTGGGGTAATCATCGACGCTTCCCTGAAACTCTGTCGCACGGCCATTTGCAACGAGTATTAGTTTATCAGAATTTACTTTCAGTAAGTGCCGGTCATGCGATACCAGAACGACAGCTCCGGAATACTCTTGCAGTGCAACCGCGAGAGCTTGACGCATGTCTATGTCAAGATGATTGGTCGGTTCATCTAGCAGCAATAGGTTGGGGCGTTGGTAGCACAGTAACGCCAACGCCAGACGTGACTTTTCGCCCCCTGAAAATGGGGCTACTTTGCTCGTTGATTTTCCACCGGAAAACCCGAAGCTGCCGAGATAGCGGCGCATCTGATTCTCGGTAGCCTTCCCACCATTGGTCTCGTCATCGATTATCTTAAGATGTTCGATAGGAGAATGTTCCATTTGCAATTGTTCTATCTGGTGTTGAGCAAAATAGCCAATTTTAACTTCTTTGGACGAGTGGTAATTTCCAGCGAGTGCTTTGAGTTCGCCCGCAAGCATTTTGATGAATGTCGATTTTCCGGCCCCATTGGGCCCAATTAGTCCCACACGGTCACCTGAGGTCATGGCGAGTTCAATGTCACCAATGATCACAGTGTCACCGTAGCCAATACTGACTTTATTAAGGCTCAGTAATGGGCTTGGGTTTTTTTCGGGTTCCGGTATTGAAAAACTAAATGGCGAATCAACGTGGGCTGGTGCAATCATCTCCATTTTTTCTAACGCTTTGAGTCTGCTTTGAGCCTGCTTCGCTTTTGTGGCTTTTGCTCGAAAGCGCCGCACAAAGTCCTGCATATGTGCGACTTCTTTTTGCTGTTTCACATACTGAATTTGCTGGTTGGCTAGTTGTTCAGATCTAATTTTTTCAAAAGCAGAATAGTTCCCTTTATAAAGCCGAGCTTTTTGGGCTTCGATGTGCAAGGTATGGCTGGTGAGTTGATCAAGAAAATCCCTATCGTGGGCAATTAATATTAGTGTGCCTGGGTAGTTTTTCAGCCAACGTTCCAGCCAAAGTACGGCGTCCAAGTCTAGATGATTGGTTGGTTCATCGAGTAACAATAGGTCGGAGCGGCACATTAAGGCTTTTGCCACATTCAAGCGAACTCGCCATCCGCCTGAAAAGGTCTGAGCCGCGTTTTCAATATCGTCCGGCTTGAAACCTAGGCCAGATAAAAGTTGTGCAGCGCGGCTTCGCGCAGAGTAACCATCAATTTCTTCGTAGCGAGCTTGCTTTTGTAAGAAGCGAGGGTGGTCGACATCTTGGATTTGTTGATCCAGTTCTCTCCATTCGGCATCACCGTCAAGTACATGGTCTATCGCAGGTCTTTCATCGGACGGGGCTTCTTGCGATACATGGGCCAATACCCAATCACTGGGTACTTTTACATCACCAGTGTCAATCACAAGCTCATTTCTTAGCATGGCAAACAAACTCGATTTGCCGCAGCCATTAGCCCCGGTTAGGCCCACTTTTTGCCCGGGATGAATTTGGAAGCTGGCTTGATCGAAGAGAAGTGTTTCGCCTCTTCTAATGGAAAGATTATCGAATTGAATCATAGGGTGCGAAGTGTAGCTTACTTCTTAGAGGATGAAAATTTCCTTTGTGAAATTCAACTGGAAACAAAAAAGCCTGCTCTAAGGCAGGCTATTCGTTACGTCAGTCTGGTTCCAATACAGCGTGCGCTAACTCTCTACGAAGGCTCGTTCAATTACGTATTCACCAATATCTGAACGCACAGTCTCAGAGAAACCCATATCATCCAAAATCACACAAAAATCCTTTAGCATTGAAGGGCTACCGCAAAGCATAAAACGATCATCTTCGGTGTTTATGGGTGGTAAACCGAATTTGTTAGCAATTTCCCCGCTTGTGAGCGCATCAGTAAGCCGCCCGGTGGTATGAAATGCTTCCCGAGTCACCGTTGGATAATACTCCAGCTTGCCCTTTACCATTTCTCCAAAAAATTCGTTATCCGGAAGTTCATCAATTATTTCCTGATACGCTAATTCATTGATTTGACGGACGCCATGGGTAAGTATCACTTTGTCGAATCGTTCATACACCTCTGGATCTTTAATAACACTCATAAATGGCGCTAGACCTGTGCC
>CAJQNY010000128.1 GCA_905479805.1 uncultured Arenicella sp. | reverse complement strand
TCGCACCGATAATGATGTGTCACTCTTGTCAAAATTAAGTAGTAGTTATCAAAGTTATAGGTAGTTTTAAATGGCCAATATTAACAATAAGTCTCGTGGTTTATATCGTGAACAATTTGAACACGATAGCTGTGGTATTGGATTTGTCACCAATTTAAAAGGTAAGAAGTCCCACGATATTATCGAAAATGCTCTCACCATGCTGACGTGTATGGAGCACCGTGGAGGCACAGGCTTTGATGTTAATAGTGGTGATGGGGCAGGAATATTAATTCAAATCCCTCACGATTTCTTTGTTGACGAAGCGCATGCGCTCGGTTTCAACCTGCCAGCTGCCGGAGATTATGGTGTCGGGATGATTTTCTTCCCGGGTGACCCCGCGCAAGCTGAAAAGTGTCGCCGTCTGTTTCACGAATCTTTAGAAAAGTTGGGGCTTAATCGATTGGGCTACCGGCCTGTTCCTTCTGATAACTCAATGTTGGGCGCTGCTGCCGTAGACGTTGAGCCACAGATTGAGCAAGTTTTTATTGAAAAACCTGAAGACATAAGTACAGAAGAGTTTGAGCGCAAGCTTTTCATTTTGCGTAAGTTTACTGTTCATACTATTAATAACTCTATCGCCAGAAAATCTGATGAATTTTATGCGGCGTCTATGTCGTCCCGCACGATTGTTTATAAAGGTCAATTTACGACTTCGCAGGTGCGGCAATACTATCTGGACCTCCAGGACGAACGTGTCGTTTCCGGATTAGCGATGTTCCATTCCCGTTTTTCTACTAACACCGTACCTGCTTGGCACAGAGCTCAGCCATTTCGGTATCTATCTCACAACGGTGAGATAAATACCGTACAAGGGAATATTAATTGGATGAACGCGCGTGAAGCGATGTTTGAATCCGTAAATTTCACTGATGCCGAGTTGGAGATGGTTAACCCCGTTTGCAATCGAGACAACTCAGACTCCGCCAACCTAGACATGGTCATTGAACTTTTGGTGCTGAGTGGTCGGCCTCTGGCTCAGGTAATGATGATGGTCGTACCCGAAGCTTGGCAAACTCAGGAGGATATGGATCCTGTTAAGCGTGCTTTTTACGAGTATTACGCTTGTATGATGGAGCCTTGGGATGGCCCTGCATCGATCTCGTTTACTGATGGAAAAATGATTGGTGCAACGTTGGACCGAAACGGCCTTCGACCTTCGCGGTATCTATTGACCGATGACGGCACCTTAATCATGGGTTCAGAGACTGGAGCACTTTGTGTTGACCAATCTACCATCGTAGAAAAAGGCCGCTTGCAACCCGGTAAGATTTTCATTGCTGACTTAGAGAAAGGCCGGATTATTAGTGATGAAGAAGTAAAGCAAGAGATATGTTCGTCACAACCTTATGGGCAATGGTTGGACGAGAATAAAATTTTACTGAATGGGTTGGAGGCGCCCGCTGCTTCAAATGCACAACCGCCGCTGCCCAATTTACGCAAAATGCAGAAAGCATTTGGTTACACCAATGAAGATCTAAATGTCGTTCTGACGCAGATGGTTGATACCAGTAAAGAACCATTGGGTTCAATGGGAACGGACACACCGTTGGCTATTCTATCGGACCGGCCACAACAGCTGTCGCATTACTTTAAGCAGTTGTTTGCGCAGGTTACCAACCCACCCATTGACCCGATACGTGAAGAGTTGGTGATGTCATTGCGTGGGTACGTTGGTGATTCTCACAACCTGTTAGAAGAGACGCCACAACATTGCCATAAACTTGAAATTGATCAGCCGGTACTCACCAATGATGAGTTGATAAAGATTCAATATATCGATCACGATCATCTGCAAACGAAGACAATCGACATTAACTACCGCGCAACAGGTGCGGAAGGTGCATTAGAAAAAGCGCTAGAGCGAATATGTCGCTATGCCAAGGATGCCATTACTGATGGATATTCATTGTTGGTGTTGAGTCATCGTGGGACAGATTCCGACCACGCGGGAATACCTTCTCTTTTAGCGACGGCAGCGGTTCATCATTATTTGATTCGTGAAGGGCTGCGGGCTAAAGCGGACATAATTCTTGAGGCCGCTGATATTCGTGAAACACATCACTTTGCAACTGTCCTTGGTTATGGCGCGGCTGCCATAAACCCATATCTGGCACTTGAAACGCTGTACGGTCTTCGCGACCAAGGTGTAGTCAATACTGCCTTTAGTAATGAGCAGCTTGTCGCGAAGTACACCAAAGCGGTTGGCAGTGGTTTATTAAAGATTTTCTCGAAAATGGGAGTCTCGACCTTACAGTCCTATCAAGGTGCGCAAATCTTTGAAGCCTTGGGGATTAATACCGACGTTATTGACAATTATTTCACCGGAACGATCAGCAGAATCGAGGGAATCGGCCTGGACGAAATAGCCGCGGAATCACTATTGCACCACCGCGAAGGTTTTCCAGAGAAAGCTCGCATTGCGGTTGATAAGTTGCTACATACCGGTGGTGAGTATGCGTGGCGAAACGATGGCGAACGACATTTGTTTAGCCCAACGACTATCCGTTTACTGCAACACTCAACGGCAAGTTACAATAAGGAACAGTTTAAAGAGTATGCAAAAGTTGTTGATACGCAGAGTAAGGAAGCATTCACGTTAAGAGGTTTGCTCGAGTTCTCTCCCGGCCACAAAGCCATTCCAATTGAAGAAGTAGAGCCTGTTGAAAATATATTCAAACGCTTTGCGTCAGGCGCAATGTCATTTGGATCAATTTCGTGGGAAGCTCACACTACTTTAGCTATCGCTATGAATCGCATTGGCGGTAAGAGTAATAGTGGCGAAGGTGGTGAGGATCCAATCCGGTTTACGCCACTTGAAAATGGCGATTCAATGAAGTCTCGAATCAAGCAAGTGGCATCAGGCAGGTTTGGCGTAACGAGTCATTACCTAGCCAATGCGGATGAACTGCAAATCAAGATGGCGCAAGGCGCTAAACCTGGTGAAGGTGGTCAGCTACCTGGTCATAAAGTAGATGCATGGATTGGTAAAGTACGTGGTTCTACTCCAGGTGTTGGACTTATTTCGCCACCACCACACCATGACATCTATTCGATTGAAGATTTGTCGCAGCTTATTTATGACCTCAAGAATGCGAATCGTGATGCTAGAGTTAACGTAAAGTTAGTATCTGAAGCGGGTGTTGGAACAGTCGCCTCAGGTGTTTGTAAAGCCTATGCGGACGTTGTGTTAATTGCCGGTCATGATGGTGGAACCGGCGCATCTCCATTAAGTTCTATCAAACACGCTGGATTGCCGTGGGAATTAGGTTTAGCAGAAACGCATCAAACCTTAGTTCGCAATAAATTACGCAGCCGAATTGTAGTGCAAACCGACGGACAGTTAAAAACCCCTCGAGACCTCGCTATCGCAACTTTATTGGGCGCTGAGGAATGGGGCATCGCGACGGCGGCATTAGTGGTGCAGGGTTGCATCATGATGCGTAAATGTCACTTGAATACCTGTCCAGTGGGCATTGCGACTCAAGATAAAGAGCTGCGTGGTCGCTTTGCTGGCCAGGCTGACATCGTCGTAAATTTCTTTACCATGATGGCCGAGGGCTTACGCGAGATAATGGCCGAGCTGGGGTATCGAACTATTAATGAAATGGTAGGCCAGACACAGAGCTTGAAATTGCTTGATGACGTGGAACACTGGAAATACAAAGGTGTGGATCTCAGCCCGCTGCTCTTTAAGGAAAAAAATGCTCGGGGCGAAACGCTCTATTGTTCAACAGAACAAAAACATTTGATTGACGATATTGTTGATCGAAAAATGATTGTTGATGCTAAAGATGCGCTAGAGAACCAACAAGCAGTCAGCTTAGAGTATCCAGTTATTAATACCAACCGAAGTGTTGGTGCCATGCTCTCCAATGAGATTTCGAAGAAGTATCATGCTGATGGTCTTCCTGAGAATTGCATCCGCGTGAAGTTCACTGGTTCCGCCGGTCAGAGCTTTGGTGGTTTCTCGGCTAAGGGCTTACGTTTTGAACTCGAAGGTGACGCCAATGATTATTTTGGTAAGGGCCTATCGGGCGCAAATTTAGTGGTGTACCCAGCTAAAGAAGCAACCTTCGAACCAAGTAAAAATATTCTTATTGGCAACGTGGCATTCTTTGGTGCGACGGGTGGAAAAGCGTTCATTCGCGGTGTTGCCGGCGAACGGTTTTGCGTGCGAAATTCAGGTGCTACCGCGGTTGTCGAGGGTGTTGGTGACCACGGTTGCGAATATATGACTGGAGGTAAGGCGGTCGTGCTCGGTCAAACGGGGCGTAACTTCGCTGCTGGAATGTCGGGTGGAATCGCTTATGTCTTGGATGTTAATAATGACTTTGCCAGTAAATGTAATATGGAGATGGTAAAGCTTGAAGCGATTGAAAGTGCTGAAGATAGCGCTGATTTGCGCACGCTAATTGCTGAACATGAAGAAAATACTCAATCCGATGTGGCACAAGCTCTGCTGGCCGATTGGGATAATTCGGTGAAACGCTTTGTCAAAGTTATGCCCGTTGATTACAAACGTATGCAGGGCTATATGGACAAGGCGAGAAATACTGGAAAATTTGAAACTGAATACGATGTAGCGGTTGAAGCGTTTGACATGCATCTTGAAAATCTTGCTAGTGCTAAGGCTAGCTAAGGCCTAATGAGCCTTATGCAAAATAGGAGATATAATTATGGGTAATCCAAGCGGATTTTTGAAAGTTGAAAGAGCCTTGCCTCAAGATCGTGATGCATCTTCACGCTTGAGTGATTGGCAAGAAGTTCATGAGCATATGGAAGAGGCTGAAATTCAACAACAAGCGTCTCGTTGTATGGATTGCGGTGTACCATTTTGTCAATCAGCGGTATCAAAATATGCGCCAGCCGTAGCGGGTTGCCCAGTTAATAACCTGATTCCCGAATGGAATGATTTAATCTATCGTGGACGCTGGAAAGAAGCGCTTGAGTCGTTACACAAAACAAATAACTTTCCTGAGTTTACTGGGCGCGTGTGCCCTGCTCCTTGTGAAGGCGCTTGTGTCCTTGGCATCAACGCAGACCCGGTTACTATCAAACATCACGAGGTCGCGATTATCGATCGAGGGTTCGAGGAAGGGTGGGTGGTTGCGGAACATCCAAAGGCGCGTAGCGGTAAAACGGTCGCCGTGATTGGTTCGGGGCCTGCGGGCTTAGCGGCTGCCGCTCAGCTTAATAAAGCAGGACACCTCGTGACTGTCTATGAGCGAGCTGATCGCATTGGTGGATTACTGATGTACGGTATTCCAAATATGAAACTGCAAAAGGAGTTAGTGCAAAGGCGGGTCGATTTATTAACCCAAGAAGGGATCGTTTTCGTTACCAATACTGAAGTGGGTAAGGATATCTCTGCTGAGAAAATTGAGCAAAATTTCGATGCAGTTATGCTGTGTGTTGGCGCTACCGTCCCGCGTGATTTACAAGCACCAGGGCGTGACTTGACAGGCATTCATTTCGCTATGGATTTCTTGCATCGCAATACCAAGAGTTTATTGGACAGTAAGCACAAAGACGGTGACTTCATTAATGCTGAAGGTAAAAACGTTGTGGTGATTGGTGGCGGTGACACCGGCACGGACTGTGTGGGAACTTCTTTGCGCCATAAGTGCAATAGTGTTGTGCAGCTGGAGATCATGCCTCAACCTCCTGGCGCAAGACAGAATAATAACCCTTGGCCTGAATGGCCAAAACGGTTACTGATCGATTACGGTCAAGAAGAGTCAATTGCCGTGCAAGGGAAAGATCCTCGTGATTATTTAGTGCAAACGACCAAGATAGAAGGCGATGAAAATGGTCAGGTTACGGCCGTTCATACCGTCGATATTGAGTGGGAACGTACGCCCGAAGGACAGATGATTCCTAAAGAAGTCGTTGGCAGTGAGAGGGTTCATTCAGCGGATATTGTGTTACTCGCAATGGGTTTTATGGGGCCTGAGAAATCACTCGTTGATCAATTCGGCCTAGAACAGGATGCTAGATCTAATATTCTTGCTGAGTACGATAAGTTTGCTACCAGTAAACCCGGTGTATTTGCCGCAGGCGATGGTCGCCGAGGGCAAAGCTTAATCGTCTGGGCGATAGACGAAGGCCGCCGTGCAGCACGTGAAGTGGATGCCTTTCTGATGGGTAAAAGTTATCTTCCTTAATTGTAAGATAGTAGGGTAAATCGGCTCGCCTAAAAGCATCTATCGTTGGCGTCAGTGAACGGCCGAACTTGGTTAAAGTAGATTTTCAATCTTCAGTAAGTTTTCGTTTACCCTGTAGGCCGCCAGTGTGAATGACCAGTACTTTGTCCTTGGGAGAGAAGTAACCCTCCTTTGCTAGATTAGCCAGCTTATAAAGGACTTTGCCATTATATATGGGGTCTAGGGGAATACCCCGTGTTGATTCGAACTCCTGAATAAACCTAAGAAGTTCATTAGGCGTCTTGGCAAAGCCTCCCAAGTGCCCTGGCATTATCTCTAGATTGTTTGGAGTATGTCCTAACCAAGAGTGAATCCGCGCACCGGTAGCGTCGCCTTCTGCGACGGCCTGCACCCCGATCACCTTAACCCCATTCGGTACCGCTTTGGATAAACCAGCAACCGTAGCGCCAGTACCTGTCGCGCACACTGCGTGTGTAATGTTCTCGTATCTAGCTTGCTCAAAAATTTCCTGATAGGCATTCGTCAACGATTTAATCGCTAACGCATTGCTACCGCCTTCGGCGATAACGAGGGTGTTTTTGGGTATGTTCGAAAATAATTGAGGTAATAGGTCTTGTGCTAGGTAAGTCATATTGCCTGCTGCTAGTGTGTCTTGTAGTTCTCGGTAGGTCTTGCGTGGCGTAGGCAATAATCGCATTCCCCAAGTTCTACAGTCCGCTAATGTAGGGGTTAATTCTGCATGAAGCTCTCCGCGCACTAGGCCGATACTCGCAAGCCCAGCTTCCATGCTTGCCCAAGCGAGGGCGTGCAGGTGATTAGAATATGCACCACCAAAGCTAAGTAGTGTGCGGCACTCGAGTTTTTTGGCAAGCTCGATATTAGGCTTTAGTTTATGAAGTTTATTACCCGAGACCGTTGGGTGGTTTAGGTCATCTCGATAAATTTCAAGTGGGGGTAATACTGTTACTAAACTCACTGCATTCTCGTCGCGTAATTAATGTTGTACGGATAATGTTTAAAGGGTTTCATATGAACAAGAGGGCCTAAGATGATTATAGACTGTGCGGCTTAGCTAGCAATCTGGTCTTTTAGATTAAGTTTCACTGACTTTAGGCGACTCGTCTAGAAAAAGCGTTTACTATAACTAGGCTCTTACCCAAATAGCATTAAAATCCCAATGGATATATCTAAAGTAGATTCAGAATTACAAATCGCGATCAATCAGTTCGCGGAAGCTTTAGGTGGAACCTCATTGGATCTATCTGATTTGGAGGGCGCACGCGCTATTGCGGCGGCAATAGCAGAGCAGGTCTCCTTGGGGGAACCAGAGAATGATCGTATTGAAGTTGAATCGATAGAAATTCACGATGAAGCCTTGAATATCGACGTTAAGGCAGAGGTCTATCGGCCAATTACTAGTGAAGAACCTATGCCGGCTATTTTGTTTATTCATGGAGGCGGGTACGTAATGGGGGCGGCCACGCAGGCTAATGCAAAGTTGAGCCGTTGGTGCGAAGAGTTGGAAGCAGTCGTTGTTTCAGTTGAGTATCGTCTAGCGCCTGAATTTCCTTTCCCGGCAGCCCTTCATGATTGCTTTGCGGTCCTCAAATGGATGTCTTCTTATGCCGAGAAGTTATCAATTAACCCTTCTAGAATTGCTCTATTGGGTGAAAGCGCTGGTGGTGGCCTAGCCGCGGGCCTTGCGCTCTACGCAAGAGATCACAGTGAGATTCAGCCGGTGTTTCAGGCTCTAATCTATCCCATGTTGGACCCGAATAATGTGGCCCCTGCGAGTAATGGCAAAGAGGACACCTATATTTGGAGCCGAGAGAATAATAGAGTTGGGTGGGAAGCCTATCTGGGAGAAAGTCCTGATGACTCGCTCTTGCCGTATGCAGCACCTGCCCTTGCAGAAGATTTAAGTGGCTTGCCAGCCGCTTACATACCCGTCGGTAGTCTGGATCTATTCCTTGAAGAGAACAAGGTCTATGCCGCACGCCTCATTGATGCGAGAGTACAGTGTGATACGCAGATTTATGATGGTGGATTCCATGCCTTCAGCTCAATTGCACCTGAAGCTAAAATTTCGAAAAAATTTGAACAAAATTTGACTGAAGCGCTTCGCAAGGGATTAGTTAACAGGACCGGTTAGTTATTCACTCAGCTTCCAGTCGTAGCTCAATTCACAACCTGCTGCCAAGGTGGCAGAAGCAGAGCAATATTTCTCCATCGAAAGATCAACTGCCCGTTGCACGATATCGTCACTCAGATTATTCCCTTTAATCATGAAATGCATATGAATCTTAGTGAACTTCTTGGGCATCTCATCAGCTCTCTCACCAAATACGTCAACTTCGCAATCAGTGACGTCTTTGCGGCCCTTCTTAAGAATTAGAATTATATCGATGCTGGCACAACCCCCTGCACCTAAGAGGAGTAGGTCCATGGGGCTATGACCCCAGCCTATACCACCCTGGTCGGCACCCGCATCCATGACAATGCTGTCGCCATTGCCACCGCGCCCAACAAAACTAAGTTTACCTGCCATTTAACCTGTACTGCTTTGTCTTTACGTAACTCTGTCATGGTAATTCTCAAGTTGAAGTGGTTTTTTTAATGAAGCGAGTTCCTGGAGCGGGGGGTGTTTCTGCTCCGCCGGCGAAGCATTGAGCGATGGACATCCATTGGGTGGCAACATCACCTACTACCGTTAAATCGGTGTCTGCAATATTTCGTACCTGGGTAACTACTTGGCAAAATTCGCCGGCCTCACCGCTGATAAAATTGTCTTCATTGGGTGTATTCCACTCCCATGTTTCACCGGACGGTGCCCATAACTTCACATAGGGCTTATTTTCAGGTGCTGTCTTTTCTCGTACGGCATAGGTGTAGCCAAAAGTATTGATGCCCAGGTGCGCGATGTTTTTGATTCCATCGGTATTGACGCGTTCAACACCAAAATGATCATAGACTTCTTGTCCATGCGCCCAAGTTTCCATCAGTCTTGCGCTAATGGATGATGTTGCACTCATATCTGGCCCGGCCCATTTGAGCCTGGTTTTCGGGTCGGCATTGGCAAAATTTTCGGCGACTTCCAGCATTGTCTCATACCAAGTATCGAGTAGGTTTTGACCTGAAAGACCATCCAAAGCGTCATTTTCAAAATCGCGCATCTTAACGCCGGCACCTAACTTTCCGAGAGTATCCTTGAGCATGACCATAAAGCGTGGTTCATCGATCAGTGATAAGTTAGCGGCTATATTCCAATAATGCAGGTGTTGTAAGACCCCATTAATAGTCCAGTCTTTAAATTGCGTTGATTCACTGTATCGTGATGCATCGAGTTTACTTAGCAAGTCGTATAAGGCTTGGCTTTCGGCTTTAAAATCTGCGGCTTGAGGGATCATGATTGGTAACTGCTTATCGAATATTTGGCTGAATAGAATACAACTTGGAACGATTTAGCTAAAGATATATTCGAAATATTTCAAATATATCTTTAGATTCTGTCGTAGTACTTTCCCAGACGGAACGTATTGCTTGTCGCTTGTTGATTTAGAATATTAGCCGCCATCAAAATTAATTTGGCGCATGCTTATTTGGATCCTACTGGCAGAATGAAATATCTGTAGCAATTACTCGACCGGAATGAGATTCCATAAATCTCGGATCAAATTGTGCCAATGCACTGTTCGAAGCAACAAAATAAACGAAGAATAAAAGAAAGGGCCTTGGGAGAACGTAGTACATATAGGTACATACCAGTGCTGAGAAACCAACGGTGGTAAAAAGTTAGTTTCCGCTACGAGTACAAAATAAGCTAACTAGAGTGCTCATACTATTGACTCGTTGCGGTTCGCTGATCTTGGTGTTGACGCGTTGTACCACACTATCAAGGTTAACCTTATTGAACGAAGTTTGGAAAATCTCAAATTGCTGCTTAACTTTTGCAACGTTAAGAATCTCACAGTCCGTCGCGCTAATGATAGCAGGGCTGGTAAACTCCTCAAACCCACAGATGACATCGCGACCAGCAAATAGGGTTTGCTTTTGATTGTCTTCATTGACTAAAGCATCAACCTTCGTTGCGAAATTTCCCCAAGCAAAGCCATCAACCTGTTTAAAGTTGTTGATGATGTCGCTCGGTGGGAGTTCTTGTTCGTAAGCATTTTGAAGTTCGCTACAAACATCCAAATTAACTTCTTGAGAAAACAAAAAGCTGCCTCCCAAATTGCCGAGGATTTTTGCCGGCGATGTGTTTGGCAATTGGTCTGTTGGCTGCACCGGAATTCCATCAGGTATGCGTTTAACAACAAAGGATTCTGGCTCGCTTATTTTCAAGTTTGAATCATATTCTAAGTTCGCAACAGAGCGAATTACTGGTATCGGCTTCTCCGGGCTCAGGCCCAACATACGCATTTTTTCTCTGTCGCTCAAATTAGGGATAATGCGAGAAACCATATCGAAGCGATCTTCGGTGCTTGGTGACAATAATCCATGGTCCCGAATATATATTCCAGATAATGCAGCAATCGTGACCGCTAATCCAAACGATCCGATTCTGAGTCCTTTTGCGACACTAAAATGTCGATCATTAAGCCCCAGTAATGCGGCCAATGCAACTCCAACGGCCCCAATGAATATGCTGACAATAGACTTAGCATCGGCTCCTTGAGGTGCGGCTAATCCCATTAATAAACCGACCATAATCCCGATACCGACTCCGCTGAATACCGAAGTTATCAAGGTTGCTTGATGTGATTCACCGTTCTCAGTAAGTATTTTTTTATTCATAAATGTATTTTTCTGGTTTTGGAAGCCTGAATTATCTGCAGTTCGTGGGGTTAATATTGCCCCATTTTGCCCGTTGATTATTAGTGATAAATTTTCTTGATTGTGAGCGCCGGTGGCCGACCAAAATGGCAACCAAATCAATTTCGCTGCAACCTGGTCGTACTTCGTATCCGTTTGCAGATTCCTCTGTTCTAAACCGCCGATGCGCCCGCTGATTTCACTTTCTAGGTATTGATCAAGGTTTGCCGCTGCTTTATCAAAGGCTTCTTCAATGTCAGTGTCTAACAGCATTGATAAATTTGAAGAATCCTCTGGTTCAAAATTTCTTGCACTAGAAAGGTCCCAAATATCTGATTCCGATTGAGTGCGCGGAGCCTTAGCTGCGACAATCAAATGATCGGTCAGGTCAGTATCAAACCGATCTTTGGTCGAGCGCCATTCCAGTTTGGGTGCATCTCCGTCTAAGCCTGCAGCGAACGCACCTTCCCCCTCAAACTCGGAATATAACTTAGCGCCGAACTTCCAATGGGGAACCCATATGGGTGTAATGCTGTTGATTATTAGGTCCCTAGAGGCTTTACCATTGGTATGCTCTGCTTCAAAAACCTTCTGAGCAATCCGCCGCGCTTGTGCGTTTGAAAATGTGTGGTCAACTATTTGGTCGGGTAGGGCTGTGGAGACATTTCCTGAGTCTATGTTTTTATTCTGGCATACCGTACAAGACTTGCTATCAAGCCCATTGCCAAGAAGGGTGGAGCCACAATTTGCACATAAATTGGCTGACAGCGTTCGCTGCACACTTTTATGCAAGATGGTGAATGGCTTGTCGTCTATCACCGATCGAAGCGGCCCATGGCGGTCTCGCAATTGAACATGCCATTCGGACTGCGCGGTATTGAGGCGCCAGTGGGCAATATCTTTAGATGCGTCCTCGCGAATGTACAGTGCCCATTCTAGTCCTTGAGTATCTTGTTCGACCTCATCTTCTTCAACGTCACCCCATTTGGGAAACCGGCTAAAGGAAATATCGAAAACGTCGTCACCAGAAAATTTGGTTTCTAGTAAGCTACTGGCCGATTCGAATGCTTCTTCGATGCTGTGGCCTCGTGTTAGTGATTGGTAAAAGGCGGTAGCAAAAATCGTTGCTTTAGAGTCATTGATCTTTACCGAAGTGGCAATCACAGCCGGCACGCCAGCCTGATGGAGGAGATTGACTTGGTCTTTGGTGGCACAGCCGTTCAGAAAGACTAGTTTAAGGCTTTTTTGCTGGCCCAGAAGTTTTGCAATTCCGCCCGCCGCTCCATGCCCGCCCTCAAGTTGCAATATGTCTCCACTGGCATGGCCGCCGTAGTGAAATATAACAATGTCCTGATCGTAGCCAAGTAGATCATCATAGAGTTCATCTACTTGTGAGCTTTCCTCACGATGAACCCAGATCTTACCTTCTTTTTGTAGTGGTTGGAGAGACTTAAAGATGTCTCGACTTTCGAGTTTGAGATTAGCTAAATGATCATCAAGCGCATTGGCGAAGGCGAGATAAACAACTGGGAGTGTATTTGCCATGGTCTTGATTTATGAGGCTCTTGGCTTCATCGGTTTAGTTCTGAGAATAGTCATTGAACGATTGATGCTGAGCCAATCATCTTTAGCTTTAGATGGAACCTTTGAGTTGCTGCCACGCAGCGCGATATCAAATTCCTTGATTGAGGTGCTTGATTGTTTGTTCGAACGAGTGCCGCCTTGGCTAAGCCAGCTGAAATCAGATTGGGATGTCGTTATCATTATCTTGCATGTTTCGACGCCGATTTCCCCTGTAAGGTGTGGGCTTAAGGCTGCGTGCAGCCGACGACTACCATGGCCAATTCGAATAGTCTTGCCCGGCGAGAGCTCTTCACTAATTTTTTGTGGCGGGTAAAAATGATCGATGGCTTTATCCGCGCTCAACCAGATAATGCTGAAGAATATCGGCCGCTCTTTTTCATTATTGATTATCTCAAGAACAATGCCATCACCCTCTTTAAATTCGATTGCCCCGCCATTGGCTAGAGTTAACTTATCTGATTTTGAACGATGAAAAAGGTTGAATGAAACTTTTAGATCAGAAATTGAATTGTTCAATGCTAAGACTCTACGAAATTTCGCAATCTTCTCTAAGTTCGAAACAATAATGTTTGCCACATTACGTTCTTTTACACTGTGCAAGGGAAATGCCAATGAGCCATCGTCGTACGAGAATGCCCAACAAGGTGAACCCTTCAAAATAGTGGTATAGGCTGGAAAGCGACCGAGAAAGTCCTTTGCTGCCTTGTTTTTTGGACCAAGTAATTTGCCTTGAATATCGGCCCCTCGTTTTTGCGCAGACAACTTTAACAATTTACGCTTATCTATCGCTGACCCTATGCTGGTAGTGTGAATGTTGGTTACATCGCTCAAATTAACCAGCAAAGGGCTCGCCAGATTGCCTATATCTTGTGCGACGCAACGACAGGCTACCGTCACATTTTGGTTTTCTTTGGCTAAGCTCGCCTTCGAGGAAGTCGCCCCGACAGTTGAAATGGTTGCGATTGCAATTGGCTTAATACCGTCGGTCACTTTAGTGCCAGGGGGGTAGATTCTCCACTTCGTGCCTTGACGTAGACCGTGGGCAGCACCGCCTTCAATCCGAATAGTTTTCCCGTTTACTGCTGTAATTGGCAGATAAATTCCAGATTCAATATCTTTTACACCAAATAGCTCGCGATCAATCTGGCCTTCTATTTGTGGGTTTTGATCTGCGGCAGAAGCGGGAACCAAACTGCATACCGTTTCGAAAATATCACGATAGGTCGATCCAGGTTTGGCATTGTTAAGTGCCTTAATCAGGCAATAGGTCAAAACGCCATGCCGATACTGAGTATCTCCCTCTCTGAACCATCGTTCCTTGGATGTTTGCATGTCTCTACAACCAGATATCACCACGTATTTTTTATTGAGAGTCAGCCAACCTCCGGCTCCTTTTTTAGATCGAAGATTAGCCTTATTAGGTCTCGTTGATGGTGCAGGCTGCCTGCGGATTGATTCAGGGATGCTACGTGCTTGAGCTTGAGGATTAGTTCCACGCGTGATGGTGCCGGAATGGCAAGCATCAAAGATCAAAGTCACGTTTGAGGTCTTCTTAGTTAAATCTTGTAGCCAATTATTGATTTCGTTATCGCGAATCTCACGGTAATCAGGTTTTCCGTTGGCCTTTGGTTTTGAGTCGTCGTGCGGCAATATGCAATTGTCCTTACCGCTTCCTTCATCCGTGAATTCTGTTTTGGTCTTGCAGCGGTGGCCGTGACCGCTGTAGTGAAATACCACAATATCGTTTTTGCCAACACGGTCAACCAGGTCGGCCATCGCTTTGCGAATGCCTTCGCGAGTCGCACGTTCATCAAATAACTCTGTTATGTGTTTGCGCTCAAAGCTGAACTTGTTGATCAGAGTATTTCTAATCAGCTTCGCATCGTTCACGCAGCCGCGCAGCTGGAATTTTGCACCCATATGAGGGTATTTGTTAATCCCAACAATCAACGCATACTTATTTGTGGCAGAAAGGACCGTCATCTATCGATGCTAGATTGAGTGGCGTGCAAATAACATTGACGCCACGCAATAAAATCTAGGCAGCAATTAAATAATTCTGCTTATCGTTCATCGTGCTGATTGCGATGACGGGGGTGGTCTTCATTGTCACCAACTCTGCCACCACGTTCATCAGCTTGGTTGTCATCACCATGCTGAATACCACTGCGATCATCAGGTTTACCACTGCGATCATCAGGTTTACCGCTCCGATCATCGGGTTTACCACTGCGATCATCGGGTTTACCACTGCGATCATCGGGTTTGCCACTGCGATCATCGGGTTTGCCGCTGCGATCATCGGGTTTGCCGCTGCGATCATCGGGCTTACCACTACGATCGTCAGGCTTACCGCTTCGGTCGTCACTACCTTGTTTTCCGAATAGCTTATTTAGACACCGTTTTAACAAGCCACCCAAACCACCCTCATTATTATTTGATTCACCCATCATCCACTCCAACTGTTGCTTTCGTTAGGCGGTCAAGCTTAAACTACACAATAGTCAATTACCAGCCTCGAACAGGCTTCGCTATCACCCAGGTATTTACATGCCAGGAGTGAAACATTAGAAATTAATGCCGAACATTTCGCGTCTTATAAATCAGCTCGCCAGGGAGATGCGACGAAGAAAAGTCTTTCGCGTAGTTGCGATCTATGCGGTAGCTGCGTGGGTGATATTACAGTTAGCGGAAATTGTTTTTGAGCCAATGGGTTATCCAGATTGGGCGTTGCGAGGCCTCATCATTTCAGCAATTGTGGGATTTCCGGTCGCTTTTATTTTGGCATGGGTGATCGATATTAAGCCCGAAGGATTAATCTTCGATCTGCCTCTTTTCTCTAGCAATGAAGATGCACCGCGTCAACGTCGAACATCGGATCTAATATTTGCATCCTTGCTGATTGCTATTTTGGCAGGTGGTTCCTATTACTTGGTAGATCTATTGGTCGAAGACACATCTCAAGTAGAGCGAACAGAAGCCGTCGATGTTGCGCAGGAAGGTAATTCGATAGCAGTTTTAGCATTCGAGAATTTTGATGGCGATTCTGAGACCGATTATTTTGGCGCAGGCTTAGCCGATGAGATTTTACATGTGCTTGCTGGGATTCCTGAGTTGAATGTTTCTTCACGAACCTCATCCTTTCAATTCCGTGGTAAGCGCATGGACATCCGAGATGTTGCGGAGCGTTTGGGAGTTAAAAACGTATTAGAGGGGAGTGCTCGACAACAGGGAAACAAGATAAGAGTGGGAGCAAAATTAGTTGATGGAAGTAACGGCTTCAACAAATGGGTAAAACAATATGAGCGCTCTTTGGATGATATCTTTAGTATTCAACAGGAAATTGCTGAAAGCGTTGTCGACGAGCTTAAAATTGTTCTCTCGATTGATTCAATCAAGCGTCTAGATCGACAAGTTACTAGTTCTACGGATGCCTACGTCGAATATCTGCAAGGTGTTGGGCGACTGCGTAGTTCCCTAGATGCCGATGTAATGCGTGAAGCAAGCCAGTATTTTCAACACTCAGTCACTATTGATCCGGAGTTCGCTCGAGCCTATGCAGGCATCTGTGAAGTGCACCTTCGTCTATATGAAATAAGTAAGGGAGTTGCCGATTTTGAACTGGCCGAGACAGCTTGCGAAAAATCGAGCGCATTAGATCCAGGTTTGAACTCAGAAATACATCTGGCACTGGGAAAACTGTATGGCTATCGCGGTTGGTTTGATCGTGCCGAAGAACAACTCAATAAAGCAATTTCATTGATCCCAGACTCCGCGGATGCTCACATAGAATTGAGTCGTATCAGAGTGGGGCAGGGGCAATCTGAGAGTGCTGAGCGCTTATTGCTTAAAGCACAATCAATGAAATCGCGGTATTGGGCAACTCATGAAGCATTGGCGAGCTTTTATTATCGTAATGACCAATACGATGATGCAGTGAGAGAGTATGAAAAAGCCATAAAGCTTGCACCTGAAGTTGCCACTTCGCATGCGGGTATGGGCGCGGCTTTCTGGATGATGGGCAAACATGAAAAAGCCATCGAAGCTTATCAGGCCTCATTAGATATCAAACCATCGCGCCAAGCTCTGACGAATATTGGTTCCTTACACTATTATGCTGCGCGTTTTGATCAAGCTGTTGAATTTCAGCTAAAAGCGCTTGAATATGCGCCGGATGATCATCGTGTTTGGGGTCGTCTAGCAGAATCTTATTTCTTTGTGCCAAATGAAGATCGAGCTCAACAGGCTTATGCTCGTGCTGCAGAACTGGCGGCCAAGAACCTGATTGTCAACGAAAAAGACTGGCGTAGCACTGGGCTACTCGCTACTTATTTGGCCCATTTAGGGCAAGCCGACATTGCTCTTGTGACGGCAGAAAAAGCTATTGATTTATCTAACCAAAACGCTGAGGCATACTACTTGAAGGCACAAGTACATGAGCGTCTGCAGCAGACTGATGAAGCAGTAGCGGCTTTAAGAGCATCTGTAGATATTGATAAATCATACTTAAAGCTAATCGATGGGGACCCATTTTTTCAAAACATAAAGGCTCAATTGTCGTCTAAAGCTGCAGGCCGCAACAAGGATAATTAGTGCTATTTACCGCTATTACATCACTTTAAGAGGCTTATAAAACTGAGGCCAGGGCGGGATTCAATAAAGGAATTTGTGATAATACAGCTTGCAGTTTACGGATAGAGACAATCAAATTGGATATTTTATTGACGCCATTCTGATACGGGAAAGTTGTTTATAGTGCTGGAAAAGTGTTTGAGTGGTTTTTCCGGAAAAAGTGTTCATAAAGAGTGAAGTTTCAAAAGCTGAATCATCCTCATCACGTGTTATGCTTAATCCCATAAAAGAAAAATATTCTTTGGCATTATGGTCAAGGTAACTGGAAATGATTGAACAAAATACTTCGGAAGTTGTAGACGGACGACGCTTACGCAGTGAGCGCAGTAAACGAGCCATAGTAAACGCTTGCGAGAAATTGTTAGCCCAAGGAATATTGGTGCCAACTGCGCAAAAAATATCTGACGAAGCCGGAGTGCCGATACGAACCTTCTTCCGGCACTTTGAAGACATGGAAAGTTTATTCAGAGCTATCGATGAACAGCTGCGCATAAAGTATGAACACGCTATTTTGGAAGTTGAGAGCGACGGAACGATCGCGAGCCGTATAACTAAAGTAATAGACAAACGTGCCAAAGGCTATGAAGAGAACAGCGCCATTTTTAGGTCAACCCAAGCGCAACTATGGCGTTATAAATTATTGCGAAAAAACTACGCTCGACATCAAAAGGACATGCGTGCCAATTTAGATAAATGGTTGCCAGAGTTAGCCCACCTGGACGCGGACCTACGTGAAGTTATTTACGGTATGACATCTTTTGAAATGTGGGATAGGTTGAGAACCTTTCAAGGTCTAAGCGTTTCAAGGAGTAAGAAAATAATTACCTCGACCATTACTAAGTTGATCAAGTCTTAAATATAGCTAGTCACCTCGATGCTCGTTAAAACCTAGCGATTTTCATTAGCATGACTATTATCATAGCAGGCGCAGGAATCGGAGGGCTAACTGCCGCGCTCTGTCTTGCCAAAGCAGGACATAAGGTTCAAATATTTGAACAGAGTCAACTTTTTGCACCCATTGGAGCCGGTATCCAGTGCGGTGCTAACGCCATCCACGTACTCTCTCACTTAGGCTTGTTAGATAAGCTTTCAAGGGTTGCAGTACGCCCTCAAAGGGTCGAATTTAATGATTTTCAGTCGGGTCAGGTTCTGCACTCAATCGAATTGGGCGAGGCCTATGTGGGTGAATACGGTGCACCCTATCTGCATTTGCATAGAGCTGACTTACAGGAAGCTCTAGTTAGCGCCGCGACACTAAGCGATAATATAAAAATAGAGATGAATGCCTGTATTCAAAGCTATTTCGAAGAACACTCAAGAGTCAGAGTAAGTCTTAGTGATGGACGAGAATTTGATGGTGAGTGCCTGATCGGTGCCGATGGAATAAGATCTACTGTGAGAGCGCAAATGTTAGGCAGCATCGCGCCACGATTTACCGGTAACGTTGCTTGGCGCGCTGTTGTGCCGGTTGATCGATTGCCAGAAAACTGGATGGATACTGTTGTTACGAATTTTGTAGGCCCAAAGCAGCATGCAGTATTGTATTACTTGCGTAATCAACAGTTGGCTAACCTAGTAGGCGTGGTGGAAGACACATCATGGACTGATGATTCTTGGGTTGAGACATCATCCTGGGAGAAAATGAAGGCTGACTTCTCGGGCTGGCATCCGACGATTCAGGCTATTATCGATGCGGCGGATAAGGATCAATGTTATCGCTGGGCGCTTTATGATCATGCTCCACTTTCGAATTGGAGTACCGCGCGTATTACTTTGTTAGGTGATGCCGCACATGCAACGTTGCCATTTATGGCGGCGGGGGCGTCCTTGGCAATTGAAGACGCGCGCATATTACAACGTGCGCTGGATCAAACTGATTCAGTTAAAGCAGGGCTGCAACTGTATCAGCGAAATCGTATGAAACGTACTGCAAGAATTCAGTCGATGTCGAGTAAGATGGGGATGTTGTATCACATAAATAATAGCTTTATGCGCCGGGCCGCATTCAAAGCGATTGGAATGTTTGCCAAAGCGAATCAATCCTATTTGCCGGACTACAATGCCAATACTGTACACATAACTTAACGACTATTTCTTATTAAGCGAAGGTTCGCATGCATAATTTCATCATTGAATTTAAAGACGCCTTTACACCGCATTATTGCGATGAACTGATTGATAAATTCCAGGCAAGTAAAGATCATCATCCTGGACGCACCGGTGCAGGAGTCGATAAGCAAAAGAAGGATAGCTTGGATTTATCATTATCAGCATACTCAGATTGGCAGAGCGATTGTGCCCACATTAATGGGGTTGTCTTAAAAGCATTGGCTCATTACGCCAAAACCTTTCCAATGATGTTGACGGGAGCGATCTCACCCAGTGTGCGGGATGCCAAAACGGGCGATTTACGGACAATAGATCATGAAGACATCGCAAGAATGTCCGTCGATCAGGTGCAAGAGCTGGCGTCTTCGATGTTTCGCTGTGATGAGATTAATATGCAGCGCTATACCAAGGGCTCTGGCGGATATCATCATTGGCACTCTGAGCAATATCCGCACCCCACGGATACGGAACAGAAACCGTTGCACCGAGTATTACTGTGGTTGATTTACTTGAACGATATTGAAGAAGGTGGTGAAACCGAGTTTTTGTACCAAGAAACAAAGATTAAACCTTCTCGCGGTAGCTTAGTGTTGGCACCCTGCGGCTTTACTCATACCCATCGTGGCGCGACGCCGGTCTCAAGCGATAAGTATGTACTTGCATCGTGGGTAATGTATAAAGATGCGCAATCAATGTACGGGAGTTAAGTACGAGTGCAGTCAAGTCACTTTGCCCGCCGCTTTCATGCATCCAGGTAATCGCTGCATACCCGCACCCTATAGGCAAAAAAAACCCCGCTTGAAGCGGGGTTTTTTATCAGCAGAACTTAACCCTATAGATTTAGATCATTTGAACAAGAAGTGGTTGAACCTTCTTCACATACTTTGAAAGTATAAGAAGAATTCTTGCTTACTGAGAAAGATGCAGAACCATCGTTGGCTGTTGTGCTATTTAGGCTGCCGTTGATAAAGATATCAACATTAGAGCCTGTAGCGCCTGACCAACTTAGATTAGCTTGACGATTACCTTTAGAGCGATTGCCCGTTAAGGTTAGCTCGGCTGGTGGCTCAGTTCCGCCACAAGCGTTTGCTGTCAAGTAATCACTTGCGTCTTTTGCTTTAACAATTCCGTAACCGAAATAGTCATCACGGCCAGCTGCGCCTTGATCTTCAGCAGTGGCTTTCATCGCTTCACGGATGTCAGTACCCGAACAATCTGGATGATTCGACCAAATCAACGCGGCTGCGCCTGCGGCTGCGGGAGTCGCCATTGATGTACCGCTCATATAACCATAATCGGCGTTAATTGAGTCGATAGTCACAGTTGAGGAACCAATGAGCGCATTACGATCTTCATACGCGGTACCTACTGCAGGAATGCTGGTCGTTACACCTGCGATATCCATATAGATAACGCCTTCACCTGCAACATTGTTGATAACGATGGCGCCTAGGCCACCTGAGTTTCCGCAATTATTTATTTTGTCCGCAAATGAAATGTTACCGCGATCAATCACACAGATTTTACCACTTGCACCTGCGTCAGTTGTTTCACCAGTACCCATGTGATAGGTAGCTCCAGATACAGTGCCCGTGTTATCGGTTGCAGCAGCGTCAATGTCAGAACCATCAGCGCTTAGTGATGCGATAGCCGCACCTCCAGCTGGATAAGTTGAGAAAACATTAACAGCACCTGCTGTTACTTCCACACCATACCCATCGTCAGTTTCGGTTCGTTGTTTTTTACCGCGGCCTACAGTGACTGTGTTGCTTGGGAATTGTGATGCCGTATAACGGTTGTTATCAGAATCATTACCACCGATCATCATGACTGATTTGTAGCCAGCAGGAAAAGATCGAACATTGTTGCCGTCATTACCAGCTGCCGCTAGAACTAGGCCACCGTTAGCAGTAAAGTCGTCAAACGCGTTTTCTTCAGTAGAGTTGGCACCGCCGCCGCCTAAGCTCATGGTAATAATATTAGAGCCAGCTTGGTCACATAGGTTAGCCGCATGTGCTAAATCTGAAGAGTATCCCCAGCCATCAGCGTTAAATACTTTGATAATGTGCATTGGAACGCCCGGCGCCATGCCGATAACACCAAAACCGTTATCAGCCGCACCAACAGTACCCGCTACGTGAGTACCATGTGGGCCACCATTTTCAAACCAATTACCTGTACCGGAATCATTGTCGCCAGTTATGTTTGACCAAATGAAATCATTGTTGGTGTTATCTAAACCGGAATCGATTACGCATACTTTTTGGCCAGAACCCAAGGTTAGTTGGTTTCCCTGTGATTGATAAATTGAATACGGCGTGATCTGAACGGCGGTTGGATCGCCAGCATCATCATTGTAGACTGCGAGTGGGAAACGCTTTTGATCAACTTCCATTGACTTAAAACCGCCGCGACCACGCATGGCGCTTTTGCCGTTGGTGTCTAGATCTACAGCAAACCAGCCGTTGCCATCAACTAAAACATTGTGGCCATTTTTAATGCCATTGTTGCTTTTATCATGTGACACAATTACGCGCTCAGCGTGCGCTGTTGTTACTCCGACTGCCATTAGCGTAGCAGCACTGATCATCTTTAATTTAAAAGACATTTATGATCTCCTTAGGATATTTATAGTTTTGAATTTAAAAGTGGATAGTTTTTATTATTGTTATTAACTACATTTTCTACTTAATTGGATGGGTCGAGATTCATCCAATAAATAAAAGTTGCGGTCATCAAACAGGTCTTTGATGGAAGAAGCAAGCCTGTGGCCTACATTACTAAGAAAACCGCATATTCTGCAAATTTGTAATATAGAAAACACATAATCATTTGTCATAGATGATGCCTAAAATGCGGATGTCCAGTAAATTCCTAGCTGGCAAGCACTCCTAAACACACGGATTCAGGAGGCAAGGTCTAATGACTCATTACTACCTGAAAAAATCTTTGTATAGATGCGGGTAAGGGTTTGCCATTCATCCAAATAGGCATCTCGATCTTCTCGGCTCTCTGAAGTCTATATCAACATGGTCATGCTGTCAGAGATAGCCACACCGATCATTACCTTACTAAACGCTTCGCTATTGCGACAATCAATGATTGATTGGACTGTTGCCTTACTCTTCACTTTCTAGGTGGATGCAGCAAGGCTGGCAATTTTATGTGTAGAATAGTGCTTATGAAAAATCTTATAATTTTGCTCTGCCTAATTTTTGTTCCGAACGTATATGCCCAGGACGAATACACAGCAGAACTCTACGAATCCTATTGTCAAGCTTGTCATACTGCATTTGGTAGTGACGCGCCTCGCGCCTTTGATGATTCGATATGGAGCAGCCGGCTCGAACGGGGTTTGGATGTTGTGGTGGGGTCGGCGGTCGAGGGTTTTGGTAATATGCCAGCCATGGGCAGTTGCATGGAGTGCACCTACGAAGATATGGAAGACTTAGTTCGTTATATGTCACAACCAAAGTAAGACACGGTATGTATTCTAAATTTAAGTTAGACAGGCGAACCCTATTAAAGGGGGCAATTCTATCTACTGGTACCGTTACCACGCTAACGGCTTGCGACCAACAACCAGCGACCATATCCTTACCGAAGAAAACAACAAAGCCTGGAATAATAGGGCTTGATGGTCGGCGAGTTTTACCGTGGAGCAATTGGTCTGGTAATCAACGCTCGCAACCAACGCTGAAAAAAGTGCCCCGTAGCGAAGCTGAATTGGTGGATATAATTAAAGGGGCTAAGCAGTCAATTCGTTGTGTGGGGGCTGGCCACAGTTTCAGCCCCCTCGTTCCGACCGATGAAACATTGATATCATTGGCTCGTCTGCGAGGAATAAATAATGTCGACAGGGGGTCTAAACAAGTAGAGATCCGCGCTGGAACCTTGTTATCCAAGATTGGTGAGCCCTTATGGGATGAGGGTCTTGCGCTGATTAACATGCCCGATATCGACACACAGAGTTTAGCTGGCGCAATTGCCACCTCAACGCATGGCACTGGAAAGCACCTAGGTTCGATGTCTTCGGATGTGGTAGCGCTAGAATTATTGGATAGTCATGGCGAAAAGCATCGTTGCGATGCGGAGCAAAACAGCGATTTGTTTTATGCCGCCTGCAATAATTTGGGTGCGCTGGGCGTGGTTACCAACATAACAATGCAAGCGCGAGAAAAGTATTTATTGAAAGAAGAGAGCTATGTTTTGCGCAGCTCAGAAGCGTTTGAGTATGCTGAGCAGCTCCGTGATGATAATCGGCATTTCGAACTCTTCCCATTCCCTCATGGCGATTACATTATCGTTTTAGTAATCAATGAAACGACTGAGCCGGCGCAAGATACGAGCGGGTTAAATATTGAGTACGGCGAAGAAAGGGATGAGGCATTCCGACAAGTCGTGAAGTGGACCGATGCAATGCCATGGTTAAAAAGCTGGATTATCAATATGGGCTTAAATTCAGTTGAAGAAAGTGCGCGAGTAGATCGAAGTTATCGGATATTTGGCAACCTTCGCAACATGCGGTTCAATGAAATGGAGTATTCAGTTCCGGCTGAAAACGGTTTGGCATGTGTCAAAGAAGTCATGGCAAAAATTGAGGAGCTCAATATAGATGTCGTGTTTCCACTAGAGGTAAGATATGTCAAAAGTGACGATGTGTGGTTAAGTCCTTTCTACCAAAGAGATAGTTGTTCGATTAGCTGTCATAATTTTCAGGGCCGTGATTATCAGAAGTATTTTGCAGCCGTCGAGCCTATCTTTTGGAAGTATTCGGGGCGCCCACATTGGGGCAAGATCCACACTCTAAATGCCGAGAAGCTGGCAAAGCTATATCCTAAATGGCAGGACTTTAAGGCGGTGCGTGATCAAATGGATTCGAGAAATTTATTTCTTAATAAGCACCTTAGTGCTTTATTCCAAGCCTAGAACGAGCGAGATAATTGATGAAGAGGCGCAATTTTATATTGAGTTCGATTGCGGCTGTGGTCGCGGCTATTACACTCTCTAAGCCGAAGGATGTCGGTTCTTCATATTCACCCACCTTTGAGAGGCTGAATCAGGAGCTAAAGCGCAATGGCTCAGCAGGGCCACGTCTATTAGTAGATTTGGACGCGCTTGATCTGAACATTTCAGCAATCAAAAGCTTATTGAATCCCAAGTGTGACTTCCGTCTTGTGGTTAAGTCCTTGCCAAGCCCCGATTTATTGCGGTATGCAATGCAGGCAGCCGACACCAATAAGCTAATGGTCTTTCATCAGCCATTCTTAAACCATATCGCGGAGAAGTTTCCAAGCAGTGATGTGTTGCTTGGTAAACCAATGCCCATAGCGGCAGCTGAATTGTTTTATCAACAGCTTGCAAGTGGATCCCAATTCATACCGAGCAATCAGCTGCAGTGGTTAATCGATTCTTCTGCGAGATTAGAGCAGTACCTGATAATGGCAAAGCGCCTAGGTACTAAGCTGAAAGTGAATTTCGAGATTGACGTCGGACTGCACCGCGGTGGACTGACTTCTACAGCCATGTTAGATGAGCTCATGCGCACCGTTATGGCTAATAGGCAACACCTAGAATTCAGTGGGTTTATGGGGTATGACCCACACGTGGTTAAGCTTCCTAAAGTGATCAGCAGTAAGGAAACAGCTTATAGAAAATCACAGAATATCTATCGCACATTTATCGCGCATATAGAACAAGGCTACCCAAGCATAGACATTGAGTCACTGTGTTTAAATGGAGCGGGTAGTCCAACTATCGCAATGCATCAACAGGAAACTGTCGCCAATGAGCTGGCCGCTGGTTCATGTTTGGTGATGCCAACCGATTTTGATATTCCTACCTTAGTTGGATTTCACCCTGCGAGTTTTATCGCAACACCCGTCTTAAAGAAACTCTCCGGGACCACGATACCGGGTATCGAATTCGCTGCTGGCTACTTCGGAAAATGGGATGCCAATCAGAAGAACACGTTCTTTATCTATGGCGGTAAGTGGATGGCCGATTATATTGAGCCATCGGGCCTAAAAGAAAATAGTCTATACGGTCAAAGTACTAATCAGCAGATAGTGAATGGTTCTGACGGTGTAACGCTGAATGTGGACGACCATGTTTTTCTTCGACCGCATCAAAGTGAGTTTGTGTTCTTACAGTTTGGAGACATATTGCCCATTCGCAACGGGAAGTTGCGTTCGCCTTGGCCAATCCTGCAAAACTAGCTTGGCGCTCACTCCAGGTTGGTAATATTGCTGAAGTTTTGGCGTACTAAGCGCACGGCTTCATGGATATCCAATTCGATTCTGTTTTCTTCGCCTTCCAAGCTAATCATGGTTATTTCTACTATGTGTCCATTGGGTAAGCGGCATTCAATGCGATCTTCTCTACTGATGGTGATAATTTTCATGGTGACCTCCTGTCATTATGAGTCTTAGATAATACTTGATCCATGATAATTCACCTCACCCGGGTGGGTGATATTTATATATGTGCTAACGCACAATAGTCTATTACTTACTAGGTGGTTAGACGTCTTGTACCGTATAATCCAAGCAAATTTGGTAGTTGGTTGGCTGCACTTTTTATCTAGCAAGTATAGGCATTTAGCCTACATATTTCTGTTGGGGTCGACTTTATTGTGCATAAGGCACGAAGCTTGATAGCCAAAAATTCCGGTTCTAATACGAAGAAATCGCTTGAAAGAAGAACTCATTCACGAAAGCCATCGATCCAAACTCTTCCTCGTTACTGAAGAGATAGGGAAGGACCCTGTTGTGCTGAAGGTTTTAAACGAAGATTTCCCTAGTCCTCGAGATGTTGCTCAGTTATACAATGAAACTAATGTGTTGCAAGGGTTAGAGCTTGCGGGCGTTCGAAAAGTCCTAGGTAAAGCAAAAATAAAGAACAAACACGCTCTTAAGATGGAATATGTTGAAGGCGTTAGTTTGCGTAAAGCATTTGTTAATAAAGAAAATGATATATTAGATTTTCTGTACATTTCCATCGAGATTTGCAAAATATTAGATGAGATTCATGCAGCGGGAATCACGCACAAGGATATTAGCCCCTCGAACATCTTGGTTGAATTACAGCAAAGAAAAGTGACAATCATTGATTTCGAGTTTTCTTCAAGGAGTGTTTCAAAGAGTTACGATTTAAGTAATCCAACCCATCTAGTTGGCACGATCAGTTATTGCAGCCCAGAACAAACGGGTCGAATTAACCGTGCGGTGGACCACCGCAGCGATCTTTATAGTCTGGGAGCCACGCTTTACGAGTTGTTGGCTGCCAGGCCTGTCTTTGAAGCACAGGATCCGATGCAGATGGTGCACGCTCACATTGCTCAAACTCCTGCGCAATTACATGTTTTAAATACGAGTGTGCCACCGATATTGTCTAAAATTATCGGCAAATTATTGGAGAAGAACGCTGAAGATAGATATCAATCTGCACGTGGCTTACAAGCTGACTTAGAGCAATGTATGCAGCAGTTTTTGGCGGGCTCAAATATTGAGTCGTTTACTTTAGCCACACAAGATTATTGGAGTGAGTTTGCGCTTCCTGTGAAACTGTATGGGCGCGATAGTGAGATAGCGCAAATACTCGCGACGTTTGAACGGTGTGCGGCCGGAAAGCCGGAACTTCTACTGGTGAGCGGTTATTCCGGTACCGGTAAAACGGTTCTGGTGCATGAAGTGCACCGTCCGATCACATTGTCGAATGGCTACTACGTCGAAGGTAAATACGACCAACTCCAGAAATCGATACCTTATTCAGGGATTATTCAAGCAATAACCAGTCTCGTAGACCTGGTTTTATTGGAAGATGAGCAGAAGTTAAACCGTGTGTCAGCCAGAATAGCGCGCGCTCTTGGTGATGAAGGCCAAGTGCTGACTCAATTGATTCCCAATTTGGAGTTGTTAGTGGGTCAACAAGAAGACGTGCCTGTCTTAACCGGTGAAGATTCACGTCGTCGTTTTGATTATGTTTTTGGTAAGTTTTTCTCAGCATTTTGCGACAATGAACATCCCATTGTGTTGTTCATTGATGACGTGCAATGGGCTGACGCAGCGTCATTCCAATTACTGCACAACTTACTCACGGCGCCTGATACGAATAACTTTCTATGTGTTTGCGCATACCGCAGTAACGAAGTTCCTGAAGGACACCCCCTCCATTCAACGATTGTTGGGCTAACAACATCAGGGGTTAAGTTGAACACTATTGAAATAACTAACCTTGCTGAACCAGATATCTGTGGTTTATTCGGAGATGCCGTCGGACAGGATTCCAGTTCCGAGAAGATTCGGGAATTAACCTCCTTGATTGTGGAAAAAACTCAGGGGAATGCATTTTTCACGACTCAATTCCTTAGAGCTATAGAGGAGAATGGGGACGTTTTTTATGATCGCAATAAGGCGAGTTGGGATTGGAGTATCGACAATATTCGCAGTCAAAACCTAACCGATAATGTTGTGGAGTTTTTGACAGGGAAAATCCGCGTATTACCCAGTAGTACGCAATCTGTTTTAAAGACTGCGGCAGCGCTTGGCAGTACCGTTGATACTAAGATGTTTGATATCATTTACACTGGGAGTGTGAATGAGGGTGCTCAGGAGTTTGATCGAGCCACCAAAGAAGGGCTGATGTTTCAAACATCGCAAGGCCAATTTAAATTTGCCCACGATAAAGTAAAAGAAGCGGTGTACTCCTTGCTGGAGCAAGAAGATAAGGCGCGTTTACATAATAAAATAGCAGAGCAGTTAGAGAAAAATTCTGATGAACAGGCGTCGGAAGCGCGTATTTTTGAGATTGTAAACCACTACAACCAAGCGATGGACAATGGTTCTGTACTGGATCATCAAAGTAATCATTACGCACAGCTTAATTGCACAGCCGCGCTTAAAGCTAAAGCAAATTCAGCGTTTGGACAGAGCCTGGAATATCTACTCCGCGCGAAAAAGTTATTGCCTAAGTCCTGTTGGCAAGATTGTTATGAGCTTGCCTATGAGGTGCACAAGGAGATAACCGAAATTTCTTACCTGTGTGGGCAATACGATTTAACCGATGAATGTTTTGCGCTT
>CAJQNY010000127.1 GCA_905479805.1 uncultured Arenicella sp. | reverse complement strand
AACTTGCTCTAAATACTCAATCGCCGGTTCCCATTGTTCCGTGTCTGATAGAGCGACACCTAAATGATAAAGAATCACTGGGTCCTTTGGGTCATCTCGTAAAATTTCGTGGTATGCAGAAATAGCCTGATCAAATTCCTTTCGTCGATGTTGTTGAATAGCGGCTTCACGCTTCAACTGTTTAGGATCGGGAGGTGTGAAGTCTTTGATAACGTCGTCAGGGATAGAATATGAGGTGTGTAACAAGGGATCAGTTAGGTCTAATAGCGCAGGATATTTCCACGGTACAAGTTGCACTGAAAATATTTCTTGCACTCCACCTGAAAAAACTAAAAAGCCAACTGTTTCTCCACTCTCAATGTCGATGACCCATACTCCGCATTTGCGGTCTTGTTCTCTTTCGGTAAGGGGCAGGCCGGCAAAAACGGCAGTTTCTCGGACTTCGGACAAACCGATCAGAGCATAGCGTTCGATAAAGTCAATTCCGCGACAAAAACCAGGCATTTGTGCGATGACTGTTTTTTCACCACTCTGTTCATCGATAGTAATAAGCTGGCCCGCGCCAGACTCCAATACCCATAATTTATCTCGGTACCAACGCGGTGAATGTGGCATTGAGAGACCATCGGCAATTATTTTATTGGTTTCGACGTCCATAATCATACCGCCAAACGCTTTATTTTCTCTCCATCCTCCAGCGGTGTCTGAGGTACCTAATGCACTCACATATTTTGGTTTACCATCACGTATGGCCAAGCCATTTAGATGGCAACGGTCGGTTAAGTCGTAGCCTGTGATAAAGGGCGGACGCCATCTTGGCACAATGCTGTGGTTAATATCCAGCGTGCATAGACAGGACATCTTGGTATTAACAATCCACAACTGATTGTCAGCATCAAAACCCATCTCATGAATATCGATATCGCCAGTCACATGTGTCCTACGCGGAATAAACGCAGCATCGTGAGTGTTTATCGGTTCTACCTTAGGCCCAACATTTGACATATTGAAGTAGTCGATGACATTGGCTCCAGAGCCAACACTCAGCCTGCCTTGGTTAAATGCGACCCCCATTGGTTTGGGCAGGCTTACAAAATGCGTGTTCAATGAGCCTTCATTGGCCCTTAATAGGATAAGCTTACCAGCCTGATAAGTTGAGACAACTAAGCTTGATTGAGCTTGCTTGAGTAGCTCTAAAAACGAAGTAGTGTGCTGTGAATGTAGTGCTTCGGCCATGTTTATGCTTGTCCTATTTGTTTTTGGTATTCTAGCGGATACCGGCGATTAGGATAAGACGCATTTTGTAGGATTGGTTGGTTCAGTTACAGTTAAGCCAAACTTGCCTATACTGTAATATATGTGCATAACTATTAACATGAATGAGGTTTTACTGAAGGTATGAAATATTGGCTTTCCACTATTAAACTCTGTGTGATGATGATCTTAATGTTGTTGTTGAGTGGATGTGCAGTCATGAGTAAGTCTGACTGCCTTAATGCCAATTGGTATGACGTCGGTTTTGAGGTTGCCATGGATGGGAGTCGAGATGTACAGGGAGAGTTCAGCAAAAGAGCAAACATTTGTGCAAAGCATGGAACCAGTGTCAGTTATGAAGATTTTGAGGACGGTCATGTCTCAGGCATAGAGGAGTATTGTGGTATTTCGAATGCGGTTCTATTGGGGACCAAAGGAAGTACTAAGGCGATTAACAATAACGTTTGCCCTGAGATTGATTATCCTGGCTTTGAGAGTTCCTATCATGCAGGGTATAAATTACATGTATTGCAAGATCGTGCCAATGAAGCTCGCTATGAGATTGACCGCTTGGTTGATCAAAAGTACCGCTACCAACGGCGTAGACAAGAGCTACGTCATCAAGCTAATTCCAGAGAATTAAGTGACCAAGAGCGTAAGCGCGCGGCATATTACAGTCGAGATTTGCGGCGTGATATTCAAGATATTCGTTCACGCATTCATCATTATGAGAGGCAAATGGTGGAACACCAAAGAGCGGCAGACGCGTACGCTGAGCTTCTTAAGCTAGAGTACATCGATCTATTCGAATAGGGAGGATAATGATTCACCCTTATGGGGAATTGTTTAAATGACAGCTGTTGAATATTATTTAGTTGGTTAGGTTAATAAATAATAAAGGTAAAGTTCCCATGCCAACACATTCAAAAGCGGGTCAGATTCTGAGTTACTCTCTATCAGCGGGTTTCGCCAACGGCGGTGTGATTAGCAAAGATGCATTTGAATTTATCACTAATCTTGCGCTGGAAGATCAAGTTGTCGACGATGACGAAAAAAATGTCCTCCAGGTTATCTTTGATCGAGCCGATCCACGTAAACTGAGTTTGGAGGTCCGTGGTGAGATGGCAGAGTTTAGACGAGTGCACGGGTTCTAAGTATTTGGCCTCCTTCTTTATGTCCTAGCTAGTTAGGTTTGTATGCAAAAAATCGAGCTAACGAGACTCGCTTTACTTTTAATTCCCGCCTTCATGGTTATCGCAATTCAATGGCGATGGTCGTTACCTGCTAAAACTTCTGGTGTCGCACTAGCCCGGATGATTATCCAATTGTGTTTGATCGGATATGTGCTGACCTTCATTTTTGCCAGCGACAACGGCTGGATGATTTTTGCTGTACTCAGTGTCATGATGTTGACTTCTTCATGGATCGCGCTCCGGACTGTCCCGCAACACCGCCACAGATTGTTTCTGAAGGCACTGCTAGCGACAAGCCTGGTAAATATTTTTCTACTATTGTTAATAACGCAATTCGTTTTACTTGCCAGTCCTTGGTACCAGGCTAATATCATTATTCCTTTGGCAGGCATGATCTTTGCCACTGGTATGAATTCGATCAGCCTGTTTGCAGAAAGATTTTATTCGGAAATTGAATCCGGGAGAGACCCTCAGTTGGCCAGAGGGATTGCTTATCAAGCGACATTGATACCTGTTGTGAATTCTCTTTTGGCTGTTGGCTTAGTCTCTTTGCCCGGAATGATGACGGGGCAGATACTATCTGGGGTATCTCCATTGATCGCCGTACGCTATCAGATAATGGTTATGCTCATGTTGTTTGCCTCATCAGGGTTAACCACTGCACTATTTTATAAATTGATAGCCTCGCCGTCTATAAAACAAACTTAGTCTGGCGTGCTCGAGATTGGTGGAATTGAACAATTCTCATAGATTTATGAAAATTTTTTTGCAGTCTGCCTTATCATAGCGGCACTACTAAATTGCGATCCAAAACGGATATCTAATGAACAGCGAATTGCTTACATTCACCAACATCATTGTTGCCCTTACTTGCTTAGTGTCAATGATGGTGATGCAAGACGGCCAAACAAAGTCTAAGCTTCTTTTGCACCCATATACGATGAAGCGCCATCAGCAATGGTATCGATTTCTGAGTTCTGGTTTTATCCATGCCGATGGGATGCATTTGGCGATTAATATGTTCGTTCTGTGGTCATTTGGGAATGCAATAGAGAATTACTATTACCCTGCGTTCCTCGGTAGCCTGACTACTATGAAGTTCTTGTTTTTATACCTAGGTGGTGTGGTGGTAGCGTCTATCCCAAGCTACCTACGACACGCGGATAACCCAAATTATGCGGCACTAGGGGCATCTGGTGGTGTTTCAGCAGTCGTGTTTGCGGTGATCCTCTTCGCTCCCTGGCAGAACCTATATTTATACGGCGTTATTGCGATTCCGCAAATCCTTGCTGGCGCAGGCTATCTTTACTATTCCTGGTATATGGACAAGAAGGCAGTCGACAATATTGGCCACATGGCGCACTTCGCCGGTGCGGTTTGGGGGGTAGTATTTACGGTTTTTATGAACTGGGATCTATTGGGACGTTTTCTGCAACTAACATTGCAGGGGCCGAGTTGGCTTTAGGTTTCTAAGTAGATAAATGTTCCTATGAAACAGGCGAGGTCTTGGCAGACGAGGTCATGGCAGACCCCAGAAAATTTATTGTTGTTAATGGCTTTTATTATGCCGTTAGCTTTTTCCAGTTGGACTGCGTTAATCAATAACTTCAGCAAGGAAGCAGCCTTATTTACCGGGCGTGAAATCGGTATTCTGCAAAGTTTACGAGAGGTTCCAGGGTTTCTTGCATTTACCGCGGTGTTGCTGCTGGCCTTTATTAAAGAACAACGTTTTGCACTATTGTCTTTGTTGCTGACGGCAATCGGGGTTGCGGTAACCGGGTTCTTTCCTTCCGTAATTGGTTTGTACGCGACGACAGTATTAATGTCGATAGGGTTTCATTATTACGACACCTTGAACCAATCTCTTACCTTACAGTGGATAGAAAAAGAGCGCACAGCAAACTTTATGGGGCGGGTTATGGCAGTTAAAGCTGCTGCGTCGATCCTTGTGTTTGGCAGTATGTGGTGGCTATTGGAAAACCTGAACCTTGCCTATCAGCAGTTATATTTACTCTACGGTGGATTGGCGGTTATTTTGACTTTGGCTCTTTGGGTAAGCTTTCCGAGCTTTCCGGCAAAGGTTGAGCAAGACACACGATTGTTTCTCCGCAAGTCGTATTGGTTGTATTACGTTTTGACCTTTCTTAGCGGAGCACGGCGACAAATTTTCATGGTGTTCGCCGGCTTTATGCTGGTTGAAAAGTTCGGATATTCCGCAGCGACCATATCGCTCCTCTATCTTGTGAATTATGTATTCACCCTGTTCTTAGCTCCCAAAATAGGGTCACTCATAGGGTTTATTGGTGAGCGGCGCGCATTGACCATAGAATATGTGGGGTTGGTAGTTGTATTCTGCGCGTATGCGTTTGTAGAAGATGCCAATGTGGCCGGTGCTCTTTACATCGTTGACCATTTTTTCTTTGCGTTTGCGATCGCAATCAAAACCTATTTCCAGAAAATAGCGAGGCCCCAAGACATTGCCAGCA
>CAJQNY010000126.1 GCA_905479805.1 uncultured Arenicella sp. | reverse complement strand
TGGAAGGTAACCATTGTTGAGCTGATTTCTAACTAAGCTGTACGAGGCTGTATCAACATCAATGGAGAAGGTTGATACAGGTTCCTCTGAGACGAGCTTGACAGTGTTGGTTTCATACTTCGCGTAATCTTCTCTTTCATCCAGGTTAGATTCAGCCCTAAGTTCCGGTTCTGGTAGGACAGAGTAGAATGTTGGCTTTTTACTCTTACTTATTGGCGTGTTTTGCCGTAGGCGTGTCAGCTGAGGCTTTGGCGATGCTTGTGCAGAAGGTGGTGCCGCCATATCTGCCATTGTTTTCCCAATGGATTCGGATTCAGCTGCTACTGGAGCGGGTTGTACTAGACTCGTAATTTTGTCACCTTCCGGTGCAATTGACGCTTTGTTAACGACTTGGTTTCGTTTTTGCTCTACTCCGGTGCTTGTTCTTTCTTTACTAGCGGGCAATGACGTAATCACGCTTGTATCAATTCTTGGTGAATCAATTTTAGAAGCGTTCTTATCATCAGTGCTGCGAACAATAGGTTCCATCTGAACAGGAATTTCTTCTTTCACGTCAGCAGGTTTAATCGCGGGCAAGCGCGTGTTTTCGTTAATTTCGCCACCTAATGATTCGATGTCCGTGACTGTTCTCATTGAGGGCATAACGAATACCAGAGATACAGCGACGAAGGCAATGGCGATGCTGCCCAAAGCGGTATAGGCCATTCGATTATTTTGCGGTTTCATAATAAGGTCCTTAAGGAATGTGGTTGTTGTGTTAAGCCACGAACTAGGTGCTTTCGTTGCTCGCTCAACCATAAGACGAGCCTCAAGCTCGTTTCCTTGGAGACTTTTATCAGTTTGACTATTTTCTTGATTAAGGTCCGTAAATTCTTTCAGCGCCATTTGTATAGATTCTTGGCGTCGTAATTCATCGCTCTGAGGAACCTCGCGTTCCTGTATTCTATCTAACAAATCATCAATTATTTTATCGTTCATGCTAGGCCTCTCGCGCCCTCAGAGGCCGGCGAAGTGCCTAGCTCTGAAGTGATAAATGTTTTCTTTAAAATTTTTCGTGCCTCATGCACACGCCAGGAAACGGTGCTCTCCTTAATGTCTAAGTGCTGGGCCGCCTCCTTGTGGTTAAGTCCATGGGCATAGACCAAAATCAGGGTGTCTCGCAGCTCCTCTTGGAGCTTTCCAATGTGCTCCAGTATCTGCTGTGAATAGAGTCGTCGGTTAGGTAAGTCATTATCTGGGTTGGCTTGTGAATCCAAATCATCGTGTTGTTCTTCACGAACATTATGCTGATTTGGGCTTTTGTAGAAATCTTTAGCGCAGTTAATAGTCAACGTGTACAGCCAAGAAGTGAACGAGGATTCAAAGCGATATTGCCTAATGTTTCGTGCCAGTTTCATACAGGCTAATTGGGTGATGTCCTGTGCATTCTCTTGATTGCCACACCATTGGTATGCGAAGCGATAGAGCGTGTCGTAATGGCGACCAAGCAGCTGCTCAAAAGCCGCCGTTTCTCCTTGCTGGCATTGCCTTATTAGCGGCTTATCGTCAGTGTAAACTGGTTTCATATCATAGGGTTGTTAACGACCGTATCCATTAGACGATACCAGTTCGTTGATCCTTGGTAAATTTTTCAAGTTTTTTCCAAGCCAGCAATATTCTCTAATATCGTCATTGAACTATACATTTGTCCACGGGGATTCTATATTACAAATGTAGTTAATCGTTCTAGTTCCAATGGATTTAACCAAGGGGGAAGTAGCATGCGTTTAGAAGCACCATGTAAAGAAATAGATTTTCGTACTAAAGATGTGTTTGGTGAACATTTTCAGCTCAGCGATTTTGTTGGCCGTCGCGTTGTCTTGTCGTTTTTCCGGGATGCGGCGTGCCCGTTTTGCAACTATCGAATCTACGAGCTGACGCAGCAATACGATAAGTGGAAGAATTCCGGTCTGGAAATTGTCACGGTATTTAGTGATACCTCAGAACAAGTACGTAAACACGTTGCCAAGCGGCCACGACCATTTACCATGATTAGCGATGCCAAACTCAATTTGTATGATCATTACGGCGTAGAGCAATCAGCAACGGCCTTATTCAAGGCATTGATTTTTAGATTGCCAGAGATCATTAAAGGGTTGGCCAAAGGCGGTCGGCCGACGAATAACCCACACATAAAAATTGTGCCAGCTGATTTTCTAATCGATATAGACGGTCGAATTTCTGAGGTTTGGTACGGTAAGAATACTGCCGATCATATCCCAATGGAAAGACTGGAGAAGTTTGCTTCCGCAGAGGAAATTATGTCTCGCCGGGAAATGGAAGATGAGCTACAACGGTTGCGCAATGAAAATGAACAGCTTCGTAGCCCAGATTAACGACGATTGATACGAAAAGCCCGATTAAATAATCGGGCTTCGAAGGCCCAGACTAGCTCTACAGCCTATTTGGTGGTGGCCGCAGTTCGCTCCACCTCACGCCACACGCGCAAGGCATTGCCGCCCAGTATCTTTGCTATCGCAGCTTTGTCATAGCCACGGTCAATCAATCCTTGGACTAGACGCGGATAGTCACCTACGTCCTTCAAACCTTCAGGTAGGGAATCGCCGACGCCATCGAAATCTGATCCAAGCCCCACATTGTCAATGCTAGTTAGTTTAACGGCATGGTCTATATGGTCCAAAACGTCACCCATATTTGCAAATGGGAGTGGTTTCTTCGCCCTGTAGTTCTTCGAAAAATCTTCTAGCTCTTTGGCATCTTTACCGTATTTTTCTTCGAGTTCCTTTTTTACTCTACTTTGTTGATCCGACCATTCACGTGCTTCTTTAGTGAGAAACGTTGAGCCAAAGTTGACCATGATCACGCCATTTTTCTCAGCAAGCTTTTTGATCATGTCATCACTCATGTTGCGCTCAAAACCAGGAGTGAATTTTCTTGCTGAGGAATGGGAGGCAATCATCGGAGCGGTACTAACGTTGATGGCATCATAGAAAGCAGCATCTGAAACATGCGAGATGTCCACCATGATTCCTAGCTTATTCATTTCTGCGATTAAGGTTTCACCAAAAGGGCTGAGGCCGTCCCATTGCTTATTGTCATCATAAGATGAGTCAGAGATGTGATTGCTCTTAGCATGCGTCAAGGTGATATAGCGAATTCCTCTGTCAAAGAAGACTTTCAGGATATTCAAATCGCCCTGAATAGGAGATCCGTTTTCCATGCCTAGTGGCAGAGAAATAAGGTCTTGCTTGAATTGCGCTTCGACGTCACTCGGTGACGTGGCAATAGCGAAGTTGCTTGAGTTTCTTCCTACTAGGGCTTCAACGTAATCAATCATTCTATGCGCATGTGCGGTTGATTCGTCTGAATCATCAAGCTTGGCGGGGATGTAGATCGACATAAACGGCGCGTTTAGACCACCCGTCTTCGCACGAGGTAAGTCAAAGTCGCCAGCATCGGTTGCCTCCGTTACATCTACCCATTCTTCGTGTACACGGTAGGGCACATCAATGTGACCATCAACGATAATCATGTTTTGAGCATATTCAATGGCTTGCTTGCTGGGCTCCGGCAGATTTGTTTCTGCATTGACCGAGCAGCAAGTAATAGCGAAAAGAAGAGGAGTGAGGTTTTTCATATTTGTGAATCCGATTAGGTGTTAGGTCCGCTTGCTACTGCACGTAATGTTGAAGAATTGTAGTGTGTCGCCTGAGTAATATCAAAGTTGACTGATAAATAAAAAACCCGCTTACACTGTGAGCGGGTTTTTATTACTGTTGAGGGATTTGTGAAGAGAGTCTATTGCATAATTTCTATACTTCCGCTCATTGTTTCAAGCTCTACAGAGCCATCACCATTACCGCTTTTGAAGTTCACATTTTCTGATCCAATGAATGAACGTTCGGGTTTGTGCTTGGTAATGGAGTTTCTAATGTCGCCACCCGGGCCGGTGTCGATATCAAATCGAGCGTTGATGATTTTATTACCAAACGTCAGTTTTACATCACCGCTCACGGTAGTCGCGTCCACACGGCCATCGTCAGCCAAGGTGAAGTCCAGTTCTAGATCGCCGGAAACAGAGCTTAGATCTACGATGTCAGAGGTGCCGATTTCAGCTTCCACATCCCCTGAGACGGTTGCGGCATCAAAGTGGATGGCATTAACAAACGCTTCAATGTCACCGCTGACAGTCGACAAAGACATTTTTCCTTCACTGTCGGTAACAGTGACGTCACCGCTCACTGTTTCGACATCAATTTCTTTGTGTACCGTATCGATATCGATGCGGCCACTCACAGAGTTAACTCGAACCCCACCTTTTACGCCATTGATATCGAAGTCGGTGGATACGCCAGCACCCTCAAAAAAACTATCTTCAGGAATATGGATGGTTAAGTTGGTATCGTCGGTGCCCCAGTTTTTGTTGAAAAAACCATCGTCGACTTCTACTTTTATCAACACCTTGTCGCCAGACCGCTTAAAGACGAATTCTCTGGTCGCATCGTCAAGCTCACCTTCGACGTGAACCTCTGATTTGTCCCAAGTCTTAACATCAACATCGCCGCGCATAATATCGACGACGACTTCACCTGCTCGATCTGCATCGATGCGCTTGTCTACCTGCTCACCGCCATAGGCAGTAGCAGAAAACAGCAGGGTTGCGATTGTCATTAAATAACGCATGGTAAACCTCTCTAGATTGAAATGCCGTTTGTCTTAGCGGCGGGTTGCGTTGTAACTTGATTCAGCAAATTAATTTCTCGCTGATAAGTCCTTACAAGCATAGACGCATAATCTGGGTCATTAGGTTGCACGGACATGGCTTTTTTTATTTCAGCAGATGCGGTATCGATGGTCAGCATCAACATTTCTGCCTCTTTCACGAACTTGGGGTTGAGTGAATCTTTTTTATCGTTCAATAGTTGCACGAATTGTACACGCACCATTTGATGTTGTTGCTCAATCAGTTGCAGCTGTGCTTGTTGGTAATTGGCCATTAACGCTTGTTGGCGCTGGTTCTTGTTCGCCATTTGATAGCTCAAAGTTGAAAAAACCAGAGAACCGATTGCCAATACTACACTCGCTGCCATCGCCAGAGGAGGCCAGGTAGAGCGTTTGCTACGCCCACGATCAGCGAAGCGAATTTTAGACGAAACTTCCGGCCACAGGTCGCGCTCAGGAGGAATGTCCCAATCTAGCTTGGCCAATTTAACGCCTAGCTCTTCGGGTTCACCGCCGATACGCTTAGTGTCTACTTCGTTAATGTCATCATCATTCATAGTTGTTCTCGTTTATGCTGCTACTCGCGATTGTAATAATGCTTTAGCGCGATGCAGTTGAGATTTTGAACTGCCAACAGCCATGCCGGTCAGCTCTGATATTTCAGTGTGTTTATAGCCTAAATATTCATGCAATATAACGACTACTCTCGCCTGTTCTGGTAAAGACTGGAGCGCCTTCTCTAAATCAGGTCGCTCATCATGTAGACCGGCGAAACCTAATGTGGCTTCATGGATTTCTGAAAAACTATCCATCTTCCATTTGTTCTGCTGGCGTAAGTAACCAATAACGACATTGCTCGTCAGGCGATAAAGCCAACTACTAAAGGCGCTATCACCACGGAATTGATCAATCTTCTGCCAAGCCTTAATAAAGGCTTCTTGCGTTAAATCTTCAGCCAGCTCTTTTTGTCCGCACAGGCGTAAGCATAGGCCGTGTACCTTGCCCACATTGCTACGGTAGAGCTGTTCGTATGCCTTCCGATCCCCGTTCTTTGACTTCTGGACCAGAGAAGATTCGTTGTCGCGCAAAGCGCATACCCCATTTTATTTTTCTGTTATAACTAAGACGTCAGTTTCGACTGAAAGGTTCAAAACTTATTAACAGAGACCTCAGCACAACTCGATGAGCGAATAAAAATGCCTAAAATGCCCTAGTTTTCGTTGGAAAACTTGTCAATAGCTAGCTAAAAACTGCGTTTTCCGCCTCAACTGGAGCAATTTTTGACAATCTTTCTTTCGCCCCCGAGTTATGCCGAGATCTCTAATATTTAATATGGTCTGTGTATGCATGTTAACAGAATGCATTTCGACCACAATTAGCCAACTCTATGTCTTGGCAATCGCATCAAATTCATCTACCGTCTGGCATACTTAATAGATGGCTTGTCAAATATGGCTTGTTCAAATAAAGGAGAATTATCTTGATCACTCTACACCACCTACGTATAGGTCGTTCCATATTTACTGTTTGGTTACTCGAAGAACTTGGCGCCGAATACGACATGACCGTTTACCACCGCGACCCTGAAACCATGCGTGCGCCGGAATCTTTACGGTCCATCCACCCCTTGGGTAAGTCCCCTGTTATCGTTGACGGCGATTTAGTACTTTCTGAATCAGGTGCAATCACCAGTTACGTGCTGGAAAAATACGATACTGGTTACCAATTTCGACCCAGATCTAGCGACTTGCAGGCTTGGGCTACGTACAACCAGTGGCTGGCCTATCCAGAAGGATCTGTATTTGCTCCATTACTCCTAAAGATGTTGGTGTTGAGGAGTGGTGTAGACCATCCCGTGATTTCTCCGTTTAGCGATGCTGAAATAAAACTGCACTTTGCTCACATTACTGAACAACTTGGAGATTCGCCCTATATCCTAGGCGACAGCTTTAGTGGGGCTGATTTTGGTATAAGTTATATGATATCCATGGGCGAGCGATTAGGCTTGCTCGCAGATTACCCTGAGCTTGTGGAATATCTGAACAGAATAAAGGCGCGTCCCGCGTGGTTGAGTGCCGTAGAAAAAGCGGTAGAGTAATTTCAACTGCCGGCCCAAAATGAATATTAATCGAATGCATCAGCATTCTTATCGCAAAAGAACATAAACTGGAGAAAAATATGAAAATCGGCCTACAGCTATTATCCAACGTTAAACAAAGTGGTGAATTAGAGCTTTCTTTGCAATCCGTCGAAGTCCCAAGCCCACAGGCCGGCTTTGTTGTGGTTAAGATGGAGGCATCGCCTATCAATCCGTCTGACATGTGGCCTTTGTTTGGCCCTGCGGATTTAACCAAAGCAGAGCTTGAATTCAGTGACGAGCGCAAAGCGCTAACCGCACCTATTCACGAATCAGTGATTGGCATGATGCAATCGCGTTTTGACCAGCCTTTGCCAGTCGGCAATGAAGGTGCTGGAACAGTTGTTGAAGCGGGTGAAGGCGCCGAACACCTGATGGGCAAGGTGGTTGGCCTTTCTTCAGGGAATTCCTATTCAGAGTATGTCTGTGTGCCGGCGCAAGTCTGTTTGCCTTTGCATGATGGCACCACTGCGATGGAAGGAGCCTCTTCGTTCGTGAACCCATTGACCGCGTTGGGAATGGTAGAAACCATGAAGTTAGAAGGGCACTCTGCTTTAGTACATACAGCGGCTGCTTCAAATTTGGGTCAAATGCTTAATAAAATTTGTATTGCTGATGGTGTTGCTCTGGTCAATATTGTTCGCAGTGAAGAACAAGCTAATATTCTGAAAGAAATCGGTGCCACTCATATCGTTGACTCATCTTCCGACTCCTATCACCGAGATTTAGTCGCGGCGATTGATGCAACAGGTGCCACTTTGGCATTTGATGCGATTGGTGGCGGTAAAACAGCCAGCGATATCTTAGGTGCAATGGAAAGAGTGCTCAGCAAAGATGCGGTCGGATTGAATACTTATGGTTCCGAAACACTTAAGCAAGTTTATCTTTATGGAGGCTTAGATATGTCGCCAACCGCGCTACATCGCAGCTATGGCATGGTCTGGGCGGTAGGTGGATGGTTGTTGCCACATTTCCTAAAGCGCGTTGGTTTTGAAAAGGCCGGTGAGCTACAAAAAAGAGTTGCTGATGAGATTAAAACGACTTTTGCCAGCAATTTTACGCAAGAACTGTCTTTCGAAGAGGCAATGACTCCTGCTAATATAGCGAAGTACGTTGCAAAGAAAACGGGCGAAAAGTATTTGATCAACCCGAGTGCTTGATTCCAGGGGTGTGTTTTAGAAACTCTTGATTTTGGGAACTCTTGATTTCAGGAACTCTTGATTTCAGGAACTAAGGGGTTGGTTGGGGTGAAATAAATAAGGGAATATATTTTGGGGGTAAATAACGATGTCCTTGGCATTTCAGGATAAGTTTAGCGTTCAAACTAGTGGGCGT
>CAJQNY010000125.1 GCA_905479805.1 uncultured Arenicella sp. | reverse complement strand
GGCCGGTGAGAAACTCAACGAGCCCCGCCTAGCAGAACAATTTAAGGTTAGCCGCGGCCCTTTACGAGAAGCGATACGTCGGTTAGTTGCTATGCGTCTGGTACGGCACGTACCCCATCAGGGAGCAAGCGTCGTCACCCTGGATCTAGAGAGCATCATGGAGCTTTATGAAGTCCGCGAGGCACTAGAAGGCAAAGCCGCAGGCCTCGCAGCCCAAAACATGAGTGATGAACAGATCACTAAACTTAGAGAACTTTTGGAGATGCATCGTCATCACCATGAGTCCAACGCCGGTGAATACATGCAAGCCGAGGGTGATTTTGATTTTCACTACCAAATCATCAAGGGCAGTGGCAATAAAATGCTGGCTAATCAATTGTGCAATGAGCTTTACCATTTGATTCGTATGTTTCGCTACCAAACAAGTCGAGTGGGCACGCGGTCTAACCGCGCCCTAATTGAACACGAACAGCTAATAGATGCGATAGAGCAACGCGACCCGCAGATGGCCGAAATCATGATGCGACGCCACATAGCCCGCGCTAAAGATTCGATTCGTCAACATCTAACCCAAGCCGAAGCAGAGAATAAACAGTGAGTATAGAATCAGCAGGAAATCGCTTTCGTAGCGCCCTAGAGCAACACAAACCTTTACAGATCGTTGGCACAATAAATGCCTACACGGCGCTTATGGCAAGTAAAATTGGCCACAATGCCATCTATATATCAGGGGGCGCCTGTGCCAATGCATCCTACGGTCTGCCTGATCTAGGCATGACCAGCATGAATGATGTTTTGGAGGATGCGCGTCGGATTACCGCTGTTGTAGACACCCCTCTTCTTATTGATATCGACACTGGCTGGGGCGGCGCATTTAATATTGCGCGTACTATTAAAGAATCTATTCGCGCTGGCGTCGCGGCGGTCCATATGGAAGACCAAGTCGCACAAAAGCGCTGTGGTCACCGACCCAATAAAGAAATTGTCAGTAGCGACGAAATGGTGGATCGCATCAAAGCGGCCGTGGATGCTAAAACCGACGATGATTTTTTCATCATGGCGCGGACCGATTCCTACGCTATAGAAGGTTTGCAGGCATCGATTGACCGTGCAGGTGCCTATATGGAAGCAGGCGCCGACGGAATCTTTGCCGAAGCTATGGCCTCCTTAAATGAATACCAAGCTTACGACGATGCACTTACCGCGCCCTTGCTGGCCAACATGACTGAATTTGGTATGTCACCGTTATTCGACAAAGAAGAACTCGCCGCTCATGGGGTCAACATGATTCTCTACCCTCTTACCGCAACTCGCGCCATGAATAAGGCCGCGGAGAAAGTTTATCAAGAAGTATTGGATAAAGGGCATCAGAAAGACGTGGTGGAAAGTATGCAGACTCGCATGGAGTTGTATGACTACCTTAACTACCATGAGTATGAGGAAACGTTAGACGTCTTATTTTCAGCAGAGAAAACCAAATAAAAGTAAACAGTTTCAAAGTGTTAAGAACATAATTAGAGGTAAAATATTGTGGCAAAAGATTCAAAATTAAGCGGCGCTGGACTGCGCGGACAAGTAGCAGGTGAAACAGCTTTGTGTACCGTTGGAACACAGGGATCAGGCTTAAATTACCGCGGTTACGATGTTGATGATCTCGCAGAAAACTGCATATTCGAAGAAGTCGCCCACCTTATTTTGATCGGACACCTTCCGACTCAGACTGAGTTAGACGCCTACCAAAGCAAACTCGCAAACCTACGCGAGTTACCCGCCGCTTTGAAAGCCGGTTTAGAACTCATTCCCGCTAGCGCCCACCCCATGGACGTGATGCGCACCGGTGTTTCATTGCTTGGAAATTTGGAACAAGAAACGGACTTCTCACAACAAGGTGATGCGGTTGATCGGATCCTCTCTTTACTGCCAGCCATGGTGGTGTATTGGTATCGTTTTGCTCACGATGGAGTCCGCGTCAGCACCGACACCGGAGCCGACACAATCGGTGGACACTTCCTGCACATGCTGCACGGAAAGAAACCAAGTGAAATGCATGAAAAGGTAATGAACGTTTCGCTCATTCTTTATGCTGAGCACGAATTTAATGCTTCAACGTTTAATGGTCGCGTAGCTGCCTCTACGCTCACCGACATTCATTCGGTGATTACCGGTGCTATCGGCACCTTGCGCGGGCCACTGCATGGCGGCGCTAACGAAGCTGCGATGGAAATGATTCAGCAGTGGAATTCAGCCGACGAAGCCGAAGCCGGCATCATGGAAAAACTGGCTAACAAAGAACTAATAATGGGTTTTGGCCATGCCGTTTATAAAGAACGTGACCCCCGCAACGCCATCATAAAAAAATGGTCGGAAAAATTATCAAAGGAAGTCGGCGATGAAGTGCTCTATGCTGTTTCTGAGAGATGCGAAGCGGTTATGAAGCGTGAAAAAGGCATGTTCTGTAATGCTGATTTCTTCCACGCGTCTGCCTATTATTTTATGGGCATACCCACAGGACTATTCACCCCTATCTTTGTAGTGTCACGAGTCACTGGTTGGGCTGGGCATGCGTTTGAGCAACGCGCTAATAACCGGATTATTCGCCCAAGTGCTGAATACACGGGTCCAGAACATCGTAAGGTAGAACCCATCACCGAACGCGGGTAAACATTCGTGTAATCCATCATTGTCGTAAAAGCACAAAAAAGCCGAGCTCTGTAGCTCGGCTTTTTTGTGAGTGACCCCGCGGCCAGAAAATCAGATCAACACTAAAGCCCACACGATTACCAGCATCAGCTCGCTCAACATTACGGCGGCCGAACCCATATCTTTGGCAGCGGCGGATAATGGATGTTCCTCAGTGCCAACCCGATCTACAGCGGCTTCTATCGCCGAATTAATAATCTCCACCAGCAACACCAAAAGGCAAGCACCGATTAGCAGGACGCGTTCAATATTATCTTCTCCCAGCCAGAGAGCTAAAGGAATCAAGACCGCAGCCACAGTAGCCTCTTGGCGAAACCCCGCCTCGTTCTTCCACACCGTTTTAAACCCAGCGATAGAAAAACGCAACGCATCGGCAAGCTGGCTAGGACCTCGCGAGAATAAACTCATAGTAAATTTCCCAGAATATTGAAGATTACGTTGTGATAGATTGCCTTACTATAGTCGAAACATTCTACAATTGATAAGGTCAAATAATTAACAGCAACAAGAGTCTGTGGAAGCATAATCATCGATGAAAAAGATTTATCTTGAAATGGAGAGCATCCAACTATCAGCTGAGCTATGGGGCAATGAAAACCCCGAGAATCCCTTGGTGGTTTGCTTGCACGGCTTCCCTGATAATGCTGGCTCATTCAGGTTCCAAGTCGAAGACTTTGTAAATTCTGGCTACCGCGTTTTATGTCCTACCCTGCGCGGCTATGAAGCTTCCTCGGTTCCTGAAAATAACGACATGGGGATTGAGTCAATCGCCGCGGACATCATTGGCTTTCTCGACCTTGTCGGTGAACATAAGGTCCATCTTGTGGGGCATGACTGGGGGGCGGTTATCGCCTACTACCTTGGAGCTCACAGTGCCGAGCGATTTAAATCCATTACCACTATTGCTATCGCTAATCCGGCAAGGTTTGCCGAAAAAGCGCTGACTAAAGTCCCCAGCCAATTACTTAAATCATGGTACATGGGGTTCAACCAAATCCCCTGGATCTCAGACTACTTAGCCCAGCGTAACGACTTTGCCTACATTAAATACTTATGGCGCAGCTGGTCACCTTCGTTTGAGATGCGCGATGCGCATTGGCAGGATTTGAGATCAACCTATAGTCAACCAGGTGTGATTAAATCA
>CAJQNY010000124.1 GCA_905479805.1 uncultured Arenicella sp. | reverse complement strand
TGGAATGCGCTTGTTTGTGAAGCGATGAGCTTTCTTGGTTTTCTAAAGCTGAATAAAACTGTCTTTCTATGGAAACTAGCTCTTCACTGCGTTGCGTATGGCGAAGTACCAACGATATCTTGTGTACATCGTTTAACAGCTGATCGACTATGTGATTCTCAAACTGAATCGTGTCAAACGATGAATCGATTTCTTTTAGTTTAGTCGATTCGTCAAAAATGGAAAACAGTTCATCGAGTTTTTGCGCTGGTTGCTCCAGTAACGCCGAGCAAACACCCCAATGTTCTGCATTAATTAAGTCATCCCAAATATATTTAACTAGTTTTGCTGAGGATTTGGGGTTTTCAGCGTGCAGTCGCAGGAAGGTTTCTAGGGCTTTATCGTTGAGCCCGAGTTGCCGACAAATACACAAATAATCGTGAAATTTTTCGGGATCTTTTTGCTGTTCATAAACAGCAAGCACATCTCGTTGTTTACTTTCGAGAGCCCGTTTAGCGCCAGGAAAAATTAATGCCAGCTCTGCCCAAGACTCTAAACAATGCGATAGGCGGACGCCATATAAAGCGTAGGGATCGTCATCTAAAGCATGGTCGAAAAATGTCTCATAGAATCGTAGAGCGTTGGCATAGTCTCCTGCTTTATGAGCGGTATTGGCGTTTTCCAAAACAACAAGCATCTCCGGTTTCGGTAATGGGGTTTCGGTAGAGTTTGCCATCTCTAGGTAGTTTTCCTGCTGACTATGAAGTTCATTCTTAATGATATCTACATCATTCCCAATTCAAGCTTCGCCTCTTCTGACATATTTGCCATGGTCCAAGGGGGATCGAATGTAAGTTCAACGCGAGCATCGGATACACCTACTACACTTTTGACCGCATTTTCTACAATACCAGGAAACGTCTCTGCGACAGGGCAGCCCGGTGCCGTTAGTGTCATGGCGACATCGACAAAATAATTCTCATCGACCTCAAACCCGTATATCAACCCAAGGTCATAAATATTGACAGGAATCTCTGGGTCGTAAACCGTACGTAATGCCTCGACGATTGCAAACTGCAAGGCTTCAGCTGTTGGCGGCTCACCCGTACTCGGCGTCTCGACCGTTTCCTTTTTAATGGCATCTGGGTTGGGGTTTTCAAAACTCCAAACTGGTTCTTGATCATTCATAGCTGTTTAAGAAAGTCGTTTAAAATAGTCGTTTATAAAATTGTTTAAAATACAGTAATTCAAAATAAATATTTGTAGCAAATTACGCGAGCATTTCTGCGGCTTTAACGGTTGCTGTCACTAGGGCATCTATATCAGCAGTATTGTTGTATAGCGCCAATGATGCACGAGTCGTTGAGCTAACACCAAAAAACTCCATCACCGGCATGGCACAGTGATGTCCCACACGCACGGCAACCCCTTGATGGTCTAACAGAGTACCAAGATCGGCCGCATGTACGCCGTCAATTTCGAACGATAGTACGCCGGCTTTATCTTTAGCAGTGCCGATTATACGTAAGCCATCAATGGCTAACATTTTTTCGGTAGCGTACTCCAAAACGGTGTGTTCATGTGCTGCAATATTTTCAATGCCCAACTTAGTAACATAATCTATACCTGCCGCTAAGCCAATGCTTCCAGCTATGTTGGGCGTTCCGGCTTCAAATTTATACGGCAGTTCATTGAAAGTGGTCCCCGAAAAACTCACAACCTTTATCATATCGCCACCGCTTTGGTAGGGAGGCATAGATTCTAACAACTCTCTCTTACCGTATAGGATCCCGATACCAGTAGGACTGAATATTTTGTGCCCTGAAAAAGCGTAAAAATCGCAATCCAGGGCGCGCACGTCGACCTTGGTGTGAGCAATAGCTTGTGCACCATCAACCAACACTTTGGCATTGACTGCGTGAGCTGCATCAATCATTTCTTTCAATGGAGTGATGCTTCCCAAGGCATTGGAAAGTTGTGTTATTGCAAGCAGTTTCGTTTTTGGACCGAGCAATTCAAGAAAAGCAGGATAATCCAACTCACCTGCTAAGGTGATGGGAATGATCTTTAGTTCCAGGCCCATTTGCTGTGACAGTAATTGCCACGGCACGATATTAGAATGATGCTCCATTGCAGAGATTAAGACTTCATCGCCTTTGCTCAAATGGCCCAAACCGTAGCTGTGTGCCACCAAATTAATCGCTTCGGTGGTACCGCTTGTAAAGATAATTTCAGCATCACTTTCTGCATTAATAAATTTTCGGACTGTAGATCGCGCTGCTTCAAATCTATCGGTAGCTCGTTGACTTAACTCATGAATTCCGCGATGCACATTGGCATTATCGTTTTCATAGTAGTTAGAAACAGTATCAATAACGCATTGTGGTTTTTGCGTTGAAGCACCATTATCCAAATACACCAGCGGGTGGCCAGAAATAGACTGACTTAGTATCGGAAAGTCGCGGCGTACGGCCTCAATATCAAATGCTAGGTCATTTTCTAAACTATTATTAGACGAGAGCGAGGCGTTCATACCAAATCCTCTAGTCCAGCCAATAGTTGACCGGCGATGGTTTGGGTTAGTTCTGTCCGTACGGCATCGACTTTGATTCGGTCGATAACCTCGTTGGCAAATGCGAAGGTTAATAAAGCGCGCGCGGATTCAGCGTCGATGCCGCGTGAGCGTAAGTAAAACATGGATTTCGCATCGAGTTGACCTACTGTGGCGCCGTGAGAGCACTTGACGTCATCTGCGTAGATTTCAAGTTGAGGCTTAGAATCTGCTTCAGCGTGTGGCGAAAGAATTAAATTATTGTTTTGCTGATCAGCATTGGTTAGCTGTGCATCCTCCGCCACAATTATTCGACCGCGAAACACGCTACGCGAATGATCATCTAGAATCGTTTTGTAATACTCGTCACTGGTGCAATTTGGCACCACGTGATGAACTTCAGTATGGTTATCGACGTGCTGCCGATTCTTTCCCAACACCAAACCATTCATCTCAATGTGAGCTCCTTGGCCATTCAAATTGCAGTAAATATCGTTTCGAGAAACCAAACCACCAAGAGCAATGTTATGGTTCTTTACGTGTGAGCTTGAGTCTTGGTTTATATAGACACCGCCGATATGAAAAGCATTATCGGATTCACGCAATAGCTTGTAATGATCTACGTGGGCATTTTCATGTGCATGTATTTCAGTAATCGCATTGCTTAAATACACCGAGCCATCATCGCCCATATGTCGTTCGACGATAGTGCACTGACTATTGGCCTTGGCGATGATCAAGTTGCGAATATGACTAACGGTGTTAGCTTCCTGAGATTCCCCGTGATTAAAGTAACAGATTTCAATTACCTGTTCGCATACCGCGCCAGGCTCTAGTACCAGTACGTAACCATCTCGCGCATAGGCTGTATTCAACACAGAAAAACCATGCGTTTCTTGCGGCAAACTCTTACCAAAGTAATTGGCGATGTTGTCTGCAAGATCAGAACTTTCATCGGTTAAGGCCGTGGCTAAGTTCAATAGGCTTACCTTTGGTCCAAGTTCTTTCAGCTCACTCAGGTCGCTACGAAAGTGACCGTTAACGAATACCAGTCTTGGCTGATCGGTCTCTTCTAATTGAGAAGGAATCAAAGAACTGGGCGCCGAGACGCTGTATGCGTTGCTTTTTAAGGCGCGTAAATTTGTATAGCGCCACTGTTCATCACGTATGCCCGGTAGACCAAGCTGTGCAAACCGCTTCAAAGCGTTTTCGCGTTGCGCTTGCAGCCACGGTAGGTGGTTGCCAGCAGGACTGATGCTTTGATAGTTATCGACCCAGCTGTCAGCTTCGTCGGCGACAATTGTCATTGCTTTGGCACTCATTAGTTGGCTACCTGCTCCAGAGATGCTGCAGCGTTGGTACCACCTTCAAGCCAGCTATAGCCTTTCTCTTCTAATTCAAGAGCGAGAGATTTATCGCCCGATTTAACGATTCTGCCGCCCGCTAGGACATGGACGTGATCGGGTATTATATAGTCAAGCAACCTCTGGTAATGAGTGACAAGCACCATGGCTCGGTCAGGCGAACGGAGTGCATTAACACCCTGAGAAACGATTTTCAATGCATCGATATCCAAGCCTGAATCAGTTTCATCCAGTAGCGCTAACTTTGGCTCGAGCATGGCCATCTGTAATATCTCGTTGCGTTTCTTTTCGCCGCCTGAAAAACCTTCGTTGACCGACCGTTTTAGAAATTCGTGCTTCATTTCGACAAGGTCTGCTCTTTCACGAATGAGTTTTAGAAAGTCACCCGCGGTCATTTCTTTTTCGCCACGATGTTTGCGCATTGAATTGATGGCCGCTTTAAGCATGGCCATGTTGCTTACACCGGGTATCTCAACTGGATATTGAAACGCCAAGAATATACCTTCACAAGCGCGCTCCTCTGCCTCTAACTCACTGAGGTCTTTACCCATATATTCGATACTGCCCTCCGTAATCTCATAACCATCACGGCCGGCTATTACGTTTGAGAGTGTGCTCTTGCCAGAGCCGTTTGGGCCCATAATGGCATGAACTTCACCGGCGTTAACTTCAAGGTCTACGCCCTTTAAAATAGATGTTCCAAAAACTGAAACGTGTAGATTAGTAACTTTAAGCATTAGAATATTCTCTGTTCTATGACAATACTGTGTTTAGCCGACAGCTCCCTCTAAGGAGATGTCTAATAATTTTTGTGCTTCTACCGCGAATTCCATTGGGAGTTCACGAAATACTTCCTTACAGAAACCATTTACGATCATCGACACAGCGGCTTCTTCTGACAGACCCCGCTGCTTTAGATAGAATAATTGGTCCTCTGAAATTTTTGATGTGGTGGCTTCGTGCTCAAGATTAGCAGAAGGATTCTGCACTTCCATGTAAGGAAAGGTGTGTGCACCACAGCGATCGCCCATTAATAGAGAGTCGCATTGTGAGAAATTACGCGCATTGTCTGCGCCCTTCAAAATCTTAACCAGTCCACGGTAGGTATTTTGACCATGTCCTGCCGAGATCCCCTTGGAGATAATCGTACTTGAGGTGTTCTTACCCATGTGAATCATCTTGGTGCCGGTATCGGCTTGTTGCTTATTGTGAGTTAATGCCACTGAATAAAACTCACCCACCGAGTTGTCTCCTTGCAAGACTACACTCGGATATTTCCAGGTAATAGCGGAGCCGGTTTCAACTTGAGTCCAGGAAATCTTAGAATTGTCGCCCTTACAAACACCGCGTTTGGTGACAAAGTTAAAAATGCCACCTTTGCCATTTTCATCGCCGGGGTACCAATTCTGTACCGTGGAATATTTAATCTCCGCGTCTTTATGAGCAACCAACTCAACTACTGCAGCGTGTAATTGATTTTCATCTCGTTGTGGGGCTGTACATCCTTCCAAGTAGCTCACGTAAGCGCCTTCGTCAGCAATGATCAGCGTACGTTCGAATTGACCCGTGTTCATTTCGTTGATGCGAAAATAAGTCGAAAGCTCCATAGGGCAACGAACGCCGGGTGGGATGTAGACGAATGATCCATCACTGAATACCGCAGAATTCAACGCGGTATAGTAATTGTCTTGCACGGGCACCACGCTACTTAAGTATTTTTTTATTAACTCAGGATGCTCATGCACGGCTTCGGATATGGGCATAAAGATAACGCCCGCTTCCGACAGTGTTTCACGAAAAGTGGTACGTACAGAAACGGAATCAAATACCGCGTCTACTGCAACGTTGGCAAGTAGCTTTTGCTCGTAAAGTGGAATTCCTAACTTTTCGTAAGTCTCTAAAATCTTTGGGTCTACCTGATCTAAGCTATCCAGCTTAGGCATTTCTTTCGGTGCTGAATAATAGGCTATTTTCTGAAAGTCGATTTTTGGATAATCAATATGCGCCCAGTCGGGCTCCTTCATCTTCTGCCAACGTCTAAATGCTTTGAGGCGATACTCAAGCATGAATTCAGGCTCGTTCTTCTTTGCAGAGATTCGGCGAACGACATCTTCATTTAAACCAGGCTCAAAGGTGTCAGATTCTACGTCGGTTACAAAGCCTTCTTTGTACTCGCGTTTAACCAGATCCTTGAGATCACGGTTTTTCTCATTTAATTCTTGTTCTAATGCTTCGGACATTTCTATTACCTGCCGATTTGAATAGGGATATCGCCGATTTGCGTGACATCCTGTTGAGTAGCCATGGTTTGTACATAACGGGTACGTACAATTTCATTGAGTTTCTTGCTGTCTAAAAATTGATAGAACTCAGTGCTTAAGTTATTCCATAAACTGTGCGTGAGACAGGGGTCATCGTGACCACAAGTGCTGCCACCACAACTCATGTCTATTTGCTCTTCTGCGGCAACTAAAATATCCGCCAGTGAAATGGACTTATCATCACGAGCAAGTCTATACCCACCTTTTGGTCCTCGAACCGAACAAACTAAGCCAGCCTTCTTTAAGCAGGCAAATAGTTGTTCTAGATAAGCAAGAGAGATGCTTTGGCGTTCAGCTATATCAGCAAGCGTGACACGATCGATTTTCGCGTGTAGCGCCAAATCCATCATAGCTGTAACAGCGTATCGACCTTTGGTAGTAAGTTTCATTCTCGTTAGCAGAGCATCGTGTAAATATGGTTATTTTTAAACAATCTAGAAAGTGCAGGCCATTTACGGTCGCTTTCTGGCTTTGAAAGATAAAACCGAGTAAATTACTCGGGATTAGGATTATAGGGACACATTTGTGCAAGTTCAAGGCGATTAAGGTATTAACCTTCTGTGCTTCTATGGCTTGGTTTATCTAGATCAGGGTCAACTGTGAGGGCTAGGCGGTGCTAGATATTGCATTCCCGCAGACAAAAAAACAGCTCCCGTAGGAGCTGTTTTAGACGTGCTTGTTCGCTTTCGCTTAGCGAGGAATACGAATTTTTTGCCCAACAAAGATTTTGTCAGGATCCTCAATAACTTCGCGATTGGCTTCAAATATTTCTGGGTACTTACTACCGTTACCTAGAAATTTAGCTGCAACACCCCATAGAGTATCGCCGCTCTCGATAACATAGTACTCAGGTTCAGCTACGGGTTCTGGAGCCGTTAGGCCGTCCCCATTAACAGAGCCAACACCTTTCATGTTCCCGGTCATTAGTACAACTTTTTCTTTCGCTTCAGCGGTATCGCAAGTGCCACCAACGGTGCAAATTTCATCGTCTAATGATACTGAAAGATCGCTTACGCCAGGGTTGTTAGCTTCAATGTTTTCCTTAATTTGGTCAGCCGCGTTTGCGTCACCGATTCCAAATACTTTTTTGCCGATGTCGGCTGCAAAATCAAATAATCCCATTTTATCTCCTACCTTTCTCAGGTAATTAATTTACAAGTTTTGAAAAGGCAGTAACGTACGAGGTAACTGCTGTCTCTACAACCCGTACAAGATACACGCTAACGGGCTTTTATTGCAAGAACATGACCCGTTCCGACACAATCTTTAACCATTGTGAATTACTTAACTAATTATCCAGAAACGAAAAATTAGCGTGATTTAAAGTATGCCCAGAGTAAACCGGCGCTGCCGATGAGTGGTGAATATTGAGCAAGCCATGAGGTCCCTAATATGCCGTTTTGTTCACAAACAAAAATGATCGCAGCAGCTATTGTGGTAGTAAAGCCAAATAGCAGGTGAAAGGTACTGGATCGTTTCTTGCGCGCATCTGCTGCCATTTGAACTAACATCGCCGCGTGTCTTTGTTGTTCCAATAATGGTTGTTTGTGCTTCTGTTCAAGATAGTCGGGAAATTCTTTGAGTACCTTTTGCCACCGCGGCCAATCACTTTTTAGTTCTTCTATCCAGGCTTGTGGTGAAAGCTGCTGTTTCATCCAATTCTCAAGAAAGGGTTTTGCGGTATCCCATAGATTGAGTTGCGGGTATAGCTGGCGTCCAAGTCCTTCAACATTCAATAACGTTTTGTATAACAACACGAGTTGCGGTTGTACCGGCATGTTGAAACGCCTAATTGTTCGAAATAATTCCACTAACACTAAACCAAAGGAAATTTCACTTATGGGTTTGGCGAAGTTGGGTTCGCAAACCATCCTGACAGCCGCTTCAAACTCGGCTAGGTTTGTTTCCTCGGGAATCCACCCAGCTCGCTGGTGTGATTCAGCGATAGAGCGATAATCACGGTTGAAAAACCCTAATAACATCTCGGCTAGGTACTGCTTATCACTATCACTAAGCACGCCCATGATACCAAAATCGATGGCAATCCAACGACCTTGCTCGGAAACAAAGATGTTTCCGGGGTGCATATCAGCATGAAAGAAATTGTCTTCAAAGGCTTGCTTGAAAAAGGTCTCCACCCCATCTGAGGCGAGTTGTTTGAGATCATAGCCTAGTGATTTCAATTGTTTGATGTCACGAACCGATGTTCCATAAATCCGCTCCATTACCATGACGTTAACCGATGTGTAGTCCCAATATACGGTCGGAACATAGATGATGTCATTGTCAGAAAAATTCGCCGCCATTTGTGAACAATTTGCCGCTTCTCGGCGTAAGTCCAATTCTCCACGGATGGTATTTTCGTACTCGTTAATGACTTCGAGCGGTCTAAATTGCGCGCTCTGCGACCAATGTTTGTTGAGAAAACGAGCGATGAAGTACATAACGGACAGATCGCGTTCTACAGCTTCCACTATTCCAGGTCTAAGTACTTTGATTACGACGTCATGACACTCCTTGTTGTTTTTGCCTATGATCGCATTGCCCTGTTTCAATTGGGCGGTATGCACTTGCGCGACTGAAGCACTCGCCAAGGCCTTGGTCTCTATATGAGTAAAAGCCTCATCGAAAGATGATCCTAGGGCATCTTTAATTATGTTAAGTGCTTGAGTTTCCGGGAATGGAGGAACTTGATCCTGCAGTTTGGCGAGTTCTTCCGCCATCTCTGCCTCTAGCAAGTCTGGCCGAGTGGACAGTGCTTGCCCGAGTTTAATGAAAATAGGGCCAAGCTCTTCCAGTGCTAGTCGTAAGCGCACCGCGATAGGTTGTTCTCTGGGCTTAATTTTCCCGAACAGAATGCGCGCCGGAATTGCCGTGCCTTTGGGTAGGTCCAATTCTCCAACTAATTCAGCGAGACCATATGCCTTGATGACACGCCTGATTTGCCAGAGTCGACTTATAGATGTTGAATTTTTGCCCATAGGATAAACCCTGTGATACTTGTGGTTAGTCGGAGAGCGCTTGGAGGCGATTTAATCGAGAAAGTAATCGGTCAGTATCAGCTCTTAATACGTCCACAGAATCTAAGAAGGGTTCCACATCTGATTCCCGAACCAGCAGCGTTAGGTCCTCGACTAGAATCTGACTTACTTGGTCTTTTATCATAGATCGGGAATCACTGATGAATTCCTTCGCCTTGCCTGCACCACCATACAAAAGCGCGGCTGGAGCTTGGCCCAAATGTTCCGCCATTAACGCTACCCAATCAATGTTGAGTTCACTAAGTATTTGAGCAAAACGCTGTCCAACAATGGCGTCACCATTAATTTCAAGATCACCCGTTTCCAATTCAGCGTTATCTAAGCCGTCGCGACTAATTTTGACTAAGGCGTTTAGTGTCGCGATAAGACTAACATCGGGTGCTTCTGCGAGCTTGTTGGTAAACTCCAACCCATGTGGTTGCGGGTTGATCGTTATGTGTTGGGTAGGTAGGCTGCCAAAAGGCTTAATGCTAAGCGTGATTTGCTTTCCATGCAGTCGTTTCAGGCGGTCGCGTGACTGCAAATCATGTTCTAAGGCGCTATTGCAAGCGAGTTCTATTAAATCGATGACCATGAAGTATGCGGTGACCTAATATTTATAACCAATATGCAATGCAACGACACCGCCGGTCAAATTATGGTATCGGACACGATCAAAAGCCGCCGTTTCCATCATTTTCTTCAATGATTCCTGGTTGGGGTGTTTACGAATGGATTCTACCAAGTATTGATAGCTTTCCCGATCATCGGAGATTAGTTCGCCTAATTTAGGAATTACATTGAACGAATACGCGTCATAAATTCGTCTAAAACTTTCATTCGTAGGCTGTGAGAATTCAAGAATTAAAACTCGCCCGCCTGGTTTAACACAGCGCTGCATCTCCGCTAAGGCTGTTTCCTTGTGAGTGACGTTACGCAGGCCAAAACTGATGGTAATGCAATCAAAGTAATTATCAGGAAAGGGTAAACTCTCTGCATTAACTAAACAAAATTCGACATTACCTGCATGGCCGGCATCGGCCATTCTACGGCGACCTTGTTCAAGCATGGAAGCATTAATATCGGTAACGAAAACTTGACCTTCATCGCCAACTTTTTCAGCAAATTTAATAGATAGATCTGCACTCCCTGCCGCTAAGTCCAGTACCTTATCTCCTTGTTTTACACCACTTTGTGCAATCGCAAACCACTTCCAGGCTCTGTGAACTCCCAATGACATTGCGTCATTCATTACGTCATAGTTTGCTGCCACGTTCTTAAAGACGTTAGCCACTAAGCCTTGTTTTTCTGTTTCCTCTACATCGGTAAACCCGAAATGAGTTGTGTTCTGTGGATCTCGCATAATTATATAGAGTAAATCATAAGGTTAACGGTATGCATCTGGACAGTCTTAGCTTCGAATTAGACTCCCTAAGATAGTAAATTTAGGCTTAATATCTATAAAGGGTTACTCAGCATAAGAAATGATCGGTCGCTTGGGCCTGACGGGTAATCCCACCTTCTTTTAGTTTGGCTAGATAATTTTGCCACATTCTTTGTCGCTCATGCCCCAATTGATAAAGAATGTCCCAGGAGTACAAACCAGAGTTGTGAGCATCACTAAAAATAAGCCGCACAGCATACTGACCAACCGGTTCGATGGCAACGATGTTAACCTCTTCTTTTTCGGTCTGTAATATTTCTTGTCCTGGACCATGACCTTTTACCTCTGCAGAAGGTGAGTGAACCCGCAAGTATTCACAGGGAAGCTTGAAGGTTTCGTCTTCAAACTTCACTTCCAAGTACCGTGACGATTGATGTAACCGGATGTCTCTAGGTGTTCTCTTCATGACCGAGTCTCATAAGTATTCTACTCTTTATAGATAAACCTTTCGTCGCAGCAAATCAAGGGGTGATGGCGACGATAAAGTTAAAATGCTTTAATTTCATTGGCCAGGTTTGGTGTTGTATCTCGACCTCCCGCATAATAGGCGGACGCTTTTAACCTATTTATTGGAATATAGAGATGCAGCATTACAAAATTGTACTCCCAGCAGATTTAAATGATTATGGAAGCCTGTTTGGTGGGACCTTGCTAAAGTGGGTAGACGAAATCGCGTACATAAGGGTGAGCCTGGATTTCCCAGGCCAACATTTTGTAACTATTGGTTTAGATGATGTGGAGTTTAGACACCCTATTCGTGAAGGACAGATTCTGTGTTTCGAATGTAAAAAGGTTAGGGTAGGTAATACCTCGGTTAGTTATAACGTACAGGTTCGCGGTGCGCGCTATGAAACGGAGACGGAAGAAGTGTTGTTCGAAAATAACATTAGCTTTGTTTGTGTAGACAAAGCGGGCAATAAACAGAAAGTAAAAAATGCCAAGTAGGTCACTTTCGAGTTACGTACTACTTGCAGCGAATTTAGTGCCGTTGATTGGTGTTATCTTTTATGGCTGGGATACGGTATTAGTACTTGCCTTATTTTGGATAGAAAACCTAATAATTGGTCTGTTCAACGTCCTTAAAATGGCTGTCCTTACGGTTTACCATAAAGATGGCTCAGGGATCTTTCTTTGTGCGTTTTTCGTTGTTCACTATGGCGTTTTCTGTTCTGCGCATGGATTGCTTTTGAGCGATATTCTAAATTTCCCAGTAATAGACGTCAGCGAAGGTTTCGCAGTTTACTTCAAAACCTTTGGCAGTCTATTTCTCTCAGGCGCTGCAGTACTAGCCAGTTTCGTCCAAGCCTTCTCACCGTTTATTTATCTTGGTATTTCTGCATTATTTTTAAGCCATATTGTGTCTTTTATCGAAAACTTTATTTTGCGCGGTGAAATTTTTGATCTTAAGGCGAATAATTTGATCATGCGGCCATATCCGCAAATATTCATTATGCACGTTGGCTTATTATTGGGCGCTGTAGCGCTCCAACGTCTAGGCTCACCAGTTTGGCTGCTGGCAATAATAGTGGTTGCAAAAATAGTGGTAGATTCCATGTTATTTAGAAAACGCCGTACTACAACTAAAGGAATGCGTGTACTGGCAAAAGACAACTAAAGTAATTTTAACCATGTAAGTGAGCACATGGAAAGTTAGTCATGCAATAATTGTGACTACTGTAAATATGGAGACCTGAGATGACTGCTACGCTTGTTAATAGAGTAACGATTGTATTGTTGCTGAATTTTACTTTGTTTGTGAGCATGAGTGCCTGCGCTCATGAGCTTACGTCAATACAAGACCATATTAGCGTGCTCGGTGTAGGAGAAGTTGAGCTTGAGCCTGATCAAGCAACATTGAGGATAAGTGTAAATGCAAAGCAAGCTACATTGGTAGAAGCTAAGAGTCTTGCAGATGAACGATACCGCAAAGTATTGGGTGTTATCAAAGACGCTGGAATTGAAGATAAATATATCAAAGCCACGAGAGTTAACGCGCAACCCGAATACCAGTGGCAGAATAATAGACAAGTCTATAAGGGTGAGAGAGTGAGTCGTTCTCTTAACGTGATTATTAATGATTTAGACAAAGTACCGTTGTTGATGCAGGCCTTGGTCGAGAATGATGTTTCCACGATTGAAGGTATTGATACAGGGTTCAAAGATCCCAAAGTATTACAAAAGCTCGCTTTGCAGGCTGCGGCGCAAGACGCAAAGTCTAAGGCTGATTTTCTAGCCGAACAGCTCGGGCGAAGTTTGGGGAGCGCGTTTTTGATTACAGAGCAAAATGCCTCAGCGCCTAGAATGCTTAGGCAGGAACGGACTATGATGGCTAGCGCGATGGAAGCCGATACAGCACCTCCTCCTGAGATGTTTGGTATGCAAAAGGTACGCGTGCAGATTAGTGTTAAGTTTGCTTTGCTCTAAGCCCTATCAATGAGACTTTCGTTAAATACTAATTGATAGAATATTGTGGCGTTAAAATTCTTACTTAAGTGTGTGATGGTTTGCATAATCATTTTTGCTGCAACTAGTTATCTAACATATTTGCGGACCGGAGTTTATTGGTTGCCGACACTTTCAAATTTAAATCTTCCTGTAATGCCTTCGTTTGACAGCCTGCTTCCTAGCCCAAGTACCTCCCAAGGTAGTGAAGCTGACTTTAAGGAAAGCAAAAACCCCACTTATAAATGGTTGAGCAACGGTCGATGGCATTATGGCGATACGCCGCCACAAGGAGTGAAGGCTGAACTGATTAGTAATGGAATAAAAGAACAACCGGCATCGAGATAGATTAAATGATTAAGTTTATAGGCCTGTTATTGGTCACGGTAATAGCATTATTAGTATTTTTGTTTTTTTCCAGTCAAAGCATGCCAGACTGGCACTCGTCAGAGCATTCCCAATCCGATCGAGTGGTTGAACAGCTTAGTGAGGATATACAAAAACATGGGACATCAAAGTTTTTAGGGCAAAAATTTGCGCAAGTAATGAGCGGTCACTTAACGCTTAGTGAAGCTGAGTTCAATGCCTTAGTATTGGCGAGTCTAAAGTCCAGCAAAGACGGTCGTCGATTGATTTCTGTCAGCGATGGTATTAAGGCAAGCCTAAGTTCGAATGGTATCGAATTAGGTGCGGTAATAGATTTACAGAAAGCAGCCAATGCCGATAGAAAGGCGAAAGCAGCTATCGAGAAATTGCGTGATGCATTACCGTTTCTTGGAAAATCAAAAGTGTTTTTAGCCGTACAAGGAAAACCTATAGCGAAAAATGGGGAGTTGGCATTTAGCGAGGACATCAGCGTACGCATAGGCTCGATTCCCTTATCGAATTCTCTTCTAAGACAGTTGGGCGTTCCAGTACACAAAGTATCCACTGAAACCTTACCGATTAAGTTGATGCGCATTGAATCGGTGCAAACTAAAGATGGTGAAATTGTGCTCGGTGTCCTGCCGCGTTTTTAGTTCCGTCTTCTTTGATAAAACCTGTAAAGGCCTACTAAAGATGCCGCGATCCAAAATAGCTCAATAACAAAACTGGCCAGATTGAAATGCACCAGTAAACTGATTAACAACAGTATTGCGCCCAATAAATTACATACATTATAAGCGAGTCCTTTGGCGTCTAGATGATCAAGTTGTAGCATGAAATAGGTGCCAACGACTAAAGCGGTTCCGAACATGCCAATGATATTTGCTAGTAATTCCAAGAGTAACCCCTAGGTTTGCCTAATTTACCAAGTGCCTTTCTTTACCAGGTGCCTATGTTTTCCATGGACAACCAAGGTTCTTGAGGTTCCAAGCGCGGCCCTTTTTGCAAAAGCTCTACGGATATTCCATCGGGTGACTTAATAAAGGCCATATATCCGTCACGCGGTGGACGATTAATCGTGACTCCGGCAGACATGAGGTCATCACATGCCTGGTAGATGTCATCGACACGATAGGCTAAATGCCCAAAATTTCTTCCTCCTGAATACTGGTTGTCATCCCAGTTGTAAGTCAGCTCGAGTAGTGGTGCAGAATGCTGTTCTACCGTTTTAAGATCACCAGGAGCCGCCAAGAAGATAAGCGTAAACCGGGCACTCTCTACATCTTTACGGCTCGTTTCAACGAGTCCTAATTTGTTGCAAAAAAAGTCTAAGGCGGCATCTAAATCGCCGACCCTTATCATAGTGTGTAAATACTGCAATGACATTTCTAACCCTCTTCGTTTAGCTTGTCGCGCTTATTCTCGCAACCAAGTTGCGACATCCTCTGCAAAGTACGTCAAGATGGCATTCGCTCCAGCACGTTTGATACTTAACAAAGACTCCATGACAACCTCTCGTTCAGACAGCCAACCATTCTGCGAAGCGGCCTTGATCATCGCGTATTCGCCGCTAACCTGATAGACAAAGGTAGGTACTTTAAAGGCATCGGCCACTTGTCGAACGATATCCAAATACGGTAAGCCTGGCTTTATCATTACGTAATCTGCGCCTTCGTCTATGTCGAGAGCGACCTCGGCGAGTGCTTCATCGCTATTGGCTGGATCCATCTGATAGGTGTATTTATTGCCACCGGCTAAGTTTTCAGCAGATCCCACGGCGTCTCTAAACGGACCATAGAATGCAGATGCATATTTTGCTGAGTAGGCCAAAATTTGAGTATTACTCAAACCCTCTTCTTCGAGCGCTGTACGGATTGCTCCCACTCTTCCATCCATCATGTCGGATGGAGCCACTATATCGGCGCCCGCCTGCGCATGGGATAACGCCTGTTTTACTAAGACCGTTATAGTTTCGTCATTCAACACGTACCCTGCTTCGCTGACAATTCCATCCTGGCCGTGCGTGGTGTAAGGATCTAGAGCAACATCGCTAATAACACCTAATTGTGGGTAAGCACGCTTTACAGCACGCATGGCTCTTTGTGCAAGACCCTCAGGGTTATAAGCTTCCTCGGCAAACTCTGATTTAACACTATCTCCAATGACCGGAAACAACACGATAGCGGGTATTCCGAGCTCAACGAGCTGCCCAGCTTTCTTGACTAAAAGATCGACGCTTAGTCGATCAACACCTGGCATTGAGGCAACGGGTTGCGCCTCGTTTTCGCCTTCTATCACAAATATGGGAAGTATTAGGTCGTCGGTGCTTAGTCTGTTTTCTCTGACTAAGCGTCGAGAAAAGCTCTCTGCTCTGGCGCGCCTCAATCGTGTTGCTGGGTATTTTCTAGTCATAATTCTGCCCATTTAAGTGGAGCTTGTATAAATGCTTAGCTCAGTGGCTGGATCGGAGCTCATGTTCGCACGTAGTTAGATCTTTTGGAAGCTGGATTATCTAGACTACAGACGCCGGAAAGATCACAACTCCGAAATAAGGCGTCGCCCGCCTATTCTCGGCATTTGATCTTGAATAAAAGCAGCACGTTGTTCCAAGTACTCCGATGGCTTGGCGGGATTAGATCTAGAAGGGGTTGGCAAACTTGCTGCAATCAATGCCGATTGGTGAGGGTTTAATTCACGGGCATGGACCTTGAAATAATGCTGGCTGGCTGCGCCGACGCCAAATACTGAAGTGCCAAATTGAGCGAAATTCACATACAACTCTAAAATGCGTTTCTTCGGGACGATCACTTCCATCCATAACGCAAGCCATGCTTCTATCCCTTTACGTACCAAGTTTCGTCCTGGCCATAGAAATAAATTCTTCACCGTTTGTTGAGTGATGGTACTGGCGCCTCGAGACAAGCCCTTGTCTTTTTCGGAAAGAACTAACATTATTTGTTTGAGATCAAACCCAAAATGGTGCGGAAATTGTTGATCTTCGGAAGCAATCACAGCGACTGGAAAATAGGCTGAGACGTCTTCGATATCAACCCAGATGTGCTTGATGTTCTTATTGTTATTTAATTTATTAAGTTCAATAAAACTACTTGTGGGTGGGTCAATATAACGCAATGCGACCATTGGCAAAGCTGAAATCAAACAAACAAATATAATTAGTTTGAGCAACCAACGAGTTAGACTAAAAGTATGCTTCTTTCTTCCTCGTCGGCGCTTACCCTGCTTCGCGGCTTGGCGAAGTTGGTTTCGTTCTGAACGCGGTGGACGTCTTCGTCCGGGCCTCATCAAATCGCGCATAACCTGGCTTTAAATTTAATGAGTGCTGAGTTAATAGACTGTTGGAGTAACACGTAATACTTCCTCTATAGTCGTGATACCCGCGGCGACTTTTTTGGCTCCGCTAATACGCAATGTCTGTAACCCTTCTTTGGTGGACTGTTTGCGCAGAGCTGTTAGGTCGTTCCCAGGGGTCACTTGGGATTTCAAGGATTCAGTCATTTCCAACATCTCATAAAGACCTACTCGACCCAGAAACCCAGTTTGGCGGCATTCAATACAACCCATGGGTTTTGCAGGGGCATTCAATGGCACTTCAAACCCTTGGATGAATTCTGACCAGACTGCCTCATCAATTTCTGTTGATTCTTTACAATGTGGGCATAGTGTCCTTACCAAGCGTTGTGCCATTACCCCCAATACCGTCGCGTTAATTAAATACGCAGGAATCCCTAATTCCATTAATCGAGTAACGGCTGAAGGAGCATCGTTTGTATGAAGGGTCGATAGAACTAAATGACCCGTTAAAGAAGCTTGGATCGCCATTTCGGCAGTCGCCAGATCTCTGATCTCGCCAATCATAATTATGTCAGGATCTTGTCTTAGCAATGCTTTAACGCCCGCTGAAAACGACAAGTCGATAGCGTTGTGTACTTGTATTTGGTTGAAACTGGGCTCTACCATTTCAACTGGATCTTCGATAGTACAGACGTTTACTTCACTGGAAGCTAATTTACGTAAGGTAGAGTAAAGAGTGGTTGTTTTACCTGAGCCAGTGGGGCCAGTCACCAGTACGATCCCATGAGTATTGGTCGTCAGACGGTTCCAGATATCTAATTCTCTATTGTTTAAGCCTAGTTCTGAGAAGCTACGCTGTAAAACCTCAGGATCGAAGATCCGCATGACCATTTTTTCACCCATGGCCGTAGGGATTGTGGAAAGACGTAGCTCAATCTCCCTATCATCCGGTGTACGAGTTTTGAGGCGACCGTCTAGGGGGCGTCTTTTTTCAGCAATATCCATTCGCCCCAAAGTTTTTAATCGCCCTATTATGGCCAATAATACATTGGGTGGGACTTGGTAGGCATAATGTAAGACGCCATCTATCCTAAAGCGCATCTCACCTTGATTTTTTCTGGGCTCTAAATGGATATCGCTTGCGCGCTGTTCAAAAGCGTATTGAAGCAGCCAGTCTACCACCTGTACAATGTGGTGATCTTCTGCATCTAGTTGGCCGCGCCGACCGAGATCTACAAGTTGTTCAAGGTTTTTTTGCAGGTTAACCCCAGTACCCACATCAGATACTCGTGATAGCCCGATTGATTTTGCTAGGCTATAGAATTCGTTTACATAACGATCTATTTCGACGGGGTTGGCATAGACAAGGCTTATCTCCTTGCGAAGTATCTTGGCAAGACTGTCTTTCCATGATTGATCAATTGGATTTTTAACTGCGAAAGTCACCTTTTCATCAGTGCTTTCTATTGGCAACAAACCATTTTGGCGTGCATATTCTGGCGCTACAACACTGGTAACATGCCCGATATCGATACTTAAAGGGTCGATATGGTAGTAGCTGAGGCCGCATTGTTTAGCGGTCCATTCACACAACTCGTCCAAGCTGATCTTAAGTTCAGTTTTGACATTGGTTGGTAAGTTGCGAGCAATGGCGATTAGTGGATTAATAGCCTTATCTGAGCCCAATAGGTTGGCGTCAATTCGTCGTGCTTCCGCCGCACTGATTTCCTGATCCTTAAAAAGCGCTTTGAGAATCGCCTTGCTGGTGAATTTTTCAATGGTCATGGATATTTCAGAGAACCCAGTTTGAGTTGGTCATGGTCACAGAGGTTACTATTAGATCAAGATGTTAAGACATGGAATGTTATGATACCAGCAGATTATGCGATTAAAAATAACTGGAAAGGTTGAAGCACACTATGATTAGAATATTGATCGGCGCGGCGGTAGTGCTTGTAGTGTGGATTTTGTTGTTTTCAGGTTTGAGTAAAACAAGAAAGCGAGGCTGCATCGTGGCCCTCGGATTGTTCGTCCTTGCTGGACTCTGGTTTGAAGGGTACTCGAAGGCACCTCGTGCTGGTCGAATTCAAGATACAGATATTGTGGCGTGCGGGATCAAGGCTAAGCGCAGTTATCGTGATAACTTCGATATTGAATATTGTTTTAAAAATCAGTCGACAACCGCTGTCGTAAAACGTATGAATTTAAGATTTTCAGTAATGCTGTGCAAGCAAGCGGACTGTGATTTGAAGCAAACCGTGGATAGAGATCATGTGGTTGATATAGATATTGGTGAGACAGTTTGGATGAAGGATAATTTAGCCTTCGCCTCGGTAAGAGATGCTCAGGGTGATTTGCAGTGGAAGGTAGATGTATTGAGCGTCAAAGCGCTGTGATTTGATGTCTAAGGGTCAACTGCGTGGTCTGGTTCTTATGATGCTGGGGTTAATTGTGTTGGCCTTTGCGTTTGTGCTCGGCAGCGGAATCAATTATCAAAAAGAAGCGCTTTCAAGCTCTACCAATGATATGTTTGCTGAAGTTGGACTTGGGACAACCGCGATGCGGCGTCACTCAAGCACAAGGGTATGGGTGACTCGATTAGATAATACGCAAAGGAAAATACTTAAGGAGATAACCCACCACGTCCGAGACCCACAAGGCGGCTGCAGCGCTTCTACTCCAGTATGTGTTTTACTGGCACAGTCAGTGTACGCTGGGCTTGATCTCAGCTACACCCTAAGGGCTCCACCACAAATTCCAGAGAGCGTTCCATGGGTGGGTGGGTTTGTCGATCCGTCATCAGGATCGGTGTTCGATTTATTGGGTCGATCTTACTCTGTAGCAAAAGATGACGGCCGAACTAGCTTAGCAATTTTGGAGTATTGAAAAAAGTAAGCAAACAATGATTTTATCCAAACCATTGCAGCGCTGGCTCATGCAATAACGCGGCTTGTTCTCGCAGACTTAAAATGTGACCTTCCCAGCAGCGTTGAGAGTTGAACCACGGGAATGCCATTTTGAAAGCCGGGTCATGCCAGCGCTTAGCAAGCCAGCCATAGTAATGGATTAACCGGAGTGTTCGCAAAGCTTCAACCAAGTGTAATTGGCGAGCATCAAAATCGCAAAATTCAGTATAGCCACTTAATACTGCATCCAGACTTACTGTCATTTCAGGTCGATCACCGGCTAAAAACATCCACAGGTCTTGAACCGCCGGAGCCATCCTTGCATCATCGAAGTCGACTATATGTGGCCCTTCACCGGCCCACAAAAAGTTACTGGGGTGACAATCACCATGGCAGCGAATCAGTGCAACATCGCCAGCTCGCTCGTAGCAAGCTTGTGCTTCAATGAGTAATTGTTCGGTCAAGCTTTTATAGGCGTCCAAAAGATCATTGGGAATAAAATTGCTGTCCAGTACAAATTGACGCGGGTCCCAGCCAAAGGTTTGAATATTGAGCTCAGGCCTGGTAGCGAAAGATTCCAATTTTCCTACCTGATGGATACGCCCAAGGAATCTTCCTATCTGTTCAAGCTGGTCATGGTCTTCTAGATCCAAGGCTCTACCGCCTCTATTCTCAAATATTGCTAATCGATACGGGCCCTGGTGCAAGAGCGACTGTTTGGCGATTATCATTGGTGCGATCACCGGTATTTCCAATTCAGCCAAATCCAGAGTATAGGTATGTTCTTCAAGAATCTGCTGGTCAGTCCAGCGTTCCGGACGATAGAATTTGGCAACGATATTGCTTCCATCGTCTAAGCCAATTCGATATACCCTATTTTCATAGCTATTGAGGGCCATCAATCGGCCGTCACACTTAAAGCCAAACTCTTCAACGCTGTTCAATACATCGTCTGGTGATAGCGTTGCGTATGCTTGGTCTAGTAGTTCAGTCACAATAAAGTGTTCTCGGAAGTCTAAATGAGCCGGTCTTGGATGCGTCTATATGGTGTTTTGTAAATCACAACTATGCGATGATTAAACCATGCTGGCGTTAGTCTGTGGCGCAGTCTAACATGTGGATACCCAGAGGTGGTGTAACATGGAGCTCACCAACGTCAAGGTATGAACCGTATTTTCTGACAAGTGATAGGAGGTAATCGTTGAAGGTTAATAGTGAAGTGAAATTAATTGGCCCCGCGCCCGTACTGATTGCTCATCGAGGATATTCTGGACAATACCCCGAGAATACTCTTCTGGCTTATAAGGAAGCTTATGAGCATGGAGCTAAGTATATGGAATTAGATCTGCAGTTGAGTGCCGATCGAGTGCCTTTTGTACACCATGATGCCAACCTAAAAAGAATGTCGGGTGTGGACTTGGATATTCGCGACACGAAGTCTAAACAGATTAAAACGTTAAGAGCCTCATATCCTGATAGGTATGGAGAAGAGTTCGCTAACAATAAATTCACCACTTTGCGTAAGTTTACGAAATGGATGAAGCACCACAGCGACGTCACTGTTTTCATGGAAATCAAACAGGAGTCGATTGATCGGTTTGGTTTGACGGAATTTGTCGATCAAACGTATCGCCGCATTCTCGACGCGGGAGTCGAATCACAGTGCGTGATTATTTCGTTTAATGACGAGGTGGTGAGGTACACGCGTGAAATATCGGCTATGCAGGTTGGATGGGTATTGCCTAAATGGAATAGCGCAAATGAAGCTGTATTGAGGGATCTCAACCCGAACTATATGTTTTGTGATAAAGAGTCATTGCCGAAGAAGAATGACGATATTTGGCAAGGCGATTGGCAGTGGGCAATTTACAATTTGGACGATGTAAGCTCTGCTATCGCGATGGCAAACCGAGGGTTTGAAATTTTGGAAACAAATCAAATTGGGAATCTGATGGCAGACGAGGGGCTGGCTAATAGGCAATCAGAATAATTGTGAATGCTAAAAGTTAGTTAAAAAAAAGCCGCGCGTGATGCACGGCTCTTTTTAATTTCGAAATTCTACTATTTTGCTAATGAGTCGCGGATCTGTGTCAGCAATTCGACTTCCGCAGATGGCCCAGCTTCCTCTTCAGCTTCTTCTTCAGCCGCTTTGGCTGCATTCATGCCCTTAATTACCATAAATAGCGCGAATGCCACAATTGCAAATGTAAGGATTGCATTGATGAATAAACCATAGTTGATAGTTACAGCACCCGCTTCCTTGGCGGCGGCAACAGTGGAATATGAAACGCCTTCTGCACCTTCTTTAAGTACATAAAACATATTACCAAAATCCACGCCACCGGTGAATGCACCTACGACTGGCATAATTATGTCATCGACGAAAGATTTGACGATAGTGCCGAATGCAGCACCGATAACGATACCTACGGCCATGTCGACGAAGTTGCCCTTCATGGCGAAATCTTTAAATTCTTGTAGCATTTTATTGTCTCCAAATTTATTAGCCGAACAGTGTGTTAGAGGCTAATCGAAAGTTAAGTTAGTAGCAGACACTCCAATACAGTGCCGAGGCCATTGTTTGATTGTTATTTGTGGCCGTGCAGAAGCGTCCTGCGCATTTAATCCTGACTTGCCAGTGTTTGCAAGGGACTAAAGCACTTCAGGGAAACAGTTTGAGCTCAACTTGATAGTACGGATGGTCGGAAATTCCCTTACTCTGTGTTTCACCACCTGTCACCTTAAAACCTTTGGTTAGTATCCAGTCAATACGGTTTTCGTCGTCCAAAGCAAGGCCTGCGCTCGCGATGGCATCAACCACAGTGAATCTACTGGTTTTAGAATTCAATACGTTGATGATCTCCTGAGTGTCTGGCTTAGAGTTAAAATCCCCTACCAAAATGGCTCTTTCATGAATTGAAAACTCTTGTAAAACTTCTTCGAGTTGACGGACTCTGCCCGACCCAGTGTGCAAATGAGTATTGATAAACGCAATATTCTGGCCACCCCACTTAATTTGCGCAACCGTAAGATTACGAAAACTCTTGCCTGACGAGTCATGTAACATTGATGTTTTCCAGGTATTTATCGGCAGTTTTGTCAGGATTAAGTTGCCGCGATTTTCTCGGAACCAACGGTACCGAGTTGGGCTGTATAAAATACTGAATTTGCCAGCCGCTGCAAATTGTGTCGATTGTTTATCGCCCCAGCCTACTCTATTTAGCCACCCAGCTGCATAAACCTCTTGAACACCAACAATATCAGCGCTTTGCATGACCGCTGATGCCTTTGAAGCATCCCGCACTCCGTCTAGGCTTTTACCTGTTTGAACATTAAACGTCGCGACACTAAGCGTTGTGTTAGATGAAGTCGAGCTTTGTACAGTCTCAAGATAACCACCTTCTCTATCTTCTACGGGTCTGGGTTTCCGCGCTATTGCCAAGAGAGCAACAATTAGAACAAACAGAATAAGGCTGGTTCTCATCAGCTACTTTTGAGCAACTAGGTAAGCAACGTAGGATAAACATGCTTCACCTTGGGTACTGACTGCAAATTCTCCATTGCCGCTTTCACCATCTTCGTCAGTTCCTTCCCAGTAACAGTCAACTTTTGAAAATCCGGCCTCAAGTAAGATATCTGTCAACTCAGGCAGACCCCACAACCTCCAATCATAAACAAAGGCGTTGGTCATTTCGGATCCGTCCGGAAATCGAAAATGGATGCGTAGTGTAGATTCTCCAGTAATTGGATTGATCGAATCCTGGTCCCAAACATAGGTGAAACTCTCATCCTCCATCTCAGTTTCTTCTTCCAGCTCTTGATGACTTTCTGGCCCGCCATGTAGGTCGATCACAAAAATACCTTCCTCCGCCAAGTCTTCCTGTACCTTTTTGAAGTAATCGAGCATTTCAGGTCGAGTTTTGAATACCCAATAGGAAAAGTTCTGTGCGCAGCGCACATCGGGTGCCGAACGACTTGGGTTGCGTGCATCTTCTGTAAATTGCTTAACTCGGTCGGCTGCTTCACCGATCGGTTTGAGGTTATTTTCCTTTCCCCATTTGAGTGGTTCAGGGTCGATATCGTAGGATTCGGTTGTGTAGTCACTCCCCAACTTTGCCCAATAACTAGACATCAGGCAAGTGCCACAAAAGTCTTCGCGAAATCGTTTTGGGTGCCTATTTCTCAATTGTTTGTAAGTTTGGTGTAGGAACTCAATATCTTGTTCTGCTGATTGTACCGAGCGTTGGTACAGCACATATTTGTCAGCAGTTTTAGCGGTAAATTTTTCAGTCATTTTTATGTTAATTTGAGAACCTTTATTGAGCAGCTAGAGTCTATATTAAACTGCTAAATCAAAACAGCAGTCTAGCCAGCAAAATTGCTTTGTATTCCTGCTATAGTTAACCTCACTCTCGTACTCTAAAACGACGGTTTAAAAAACTATTCGGGTACTTAGGGTTTGTTTTGAGTCGTGGAACTAAATCACTAAGCCGTTGCAAAGAGTGCAACCGGATTTTAGGCTGGCAGGGTTTGTTCTTAATAAGGCTTTATTGAGTTACTTTCACAGTAAATACAGCTAAGCCATTGAATTTTTAAAACAAATATTTTTGCGCCAAGATAATTCGCATAAGAGTTATGCACATTTAATTTTTGTCAAGAGTTTTGTTAAATTTTAGTTAACTATTTTTTCGTAAGTAAATATTTTTCATTTAAGTCATTGTATTTAATGAGTTTAATGTGAATTTTTATAATAGTCAGAATTTCACCCGTAAAATAACGTGCACGCTTCTTCTGAAATCGAACCGATTTATCAACAAAGTTATCCACAGGCCAAAAGCCCCTGTTTCTCTGCGTTTATATCGACTTGCGTAGCTACTACGCATTTAGCCAGTTATTAAGTTTATGGCTGATACTCCCTCTATTATTGGCGTTGCAGTACCGGTTCCATTGCGGCAAACCTTTGATTTTGTGTTGCCTAAGGGATTTACTTTAGGCGCGGATGCTGATTTAGTGGGCGCACGCGTTAAAGTGCCGTTTGGTAATAGACGGTTGATTGGCATAATCACAGAGCTGAAGGACCATTCAGACTACCCTAAGGAAAGTCTAAAAGAGGCGATAGAAGTTCTTGATAATGAGTCCGTTTTTGAGCCCAGTTTATGGATTACTTTAAAATGGCTTGCTAGCTATTATTTGGCGCCAATTGGGGAAGTATTAGATGCTGCGATGCCAGCTAAAATTAGGCAGGGCGAGGAGCAAAACCCACCTCCAATTAGAAGTTGGAGATTAAGTGAGAAAGGACGTAGTTCGCCTATCGAGGATTTGGCTCGAGCGCCTTTGCAATTAGCGATTGTTCGGCGCTTTATGAAAAACACAATATTGAGCCCCGCAGATTTTAAGGATGAATCAAAGAGTTGGCGACAAGCCATCACCGCGTTGGTTGAAAAAGGTTGGGTGGTAGAAAATAGCGAACCACCGAGGTTATCCATCGGAGAAGGTTTAGTTAACGAAGGCTTGCCTATGACCCAAGTACTGGAACTAAATTTAGAGCAGAAGAGTGCAGTTGAATCTATGTTGCAACGCTTAGACGATAATAACTTTTCATGTACTTTGCTTCATGGTGTGACCGGGAGCGGTAAAACAGAAGTTTATTTCTCAACAATGCAAACTGTGTTGGATCAAAACAAACAAGTATTGTTTTTGGTGCCTGAGATCGGTTTAACACCGCAACTTATTAAGCGAATCCAGGATCGTTTCTCTGTGCCTTTGGTTACCCTACACTCTGGCATGAATGATAAACAAAGGCATTTGGCATGGTGGCATGCCAAGCAAGGCGAGGCGAGTATTGTATTAGGAACGCGATCTGCCGTTTTTACCTCATTCAAAGACTTGGGGCTGATTGTCGTTGATGAAGAGCACGATGTCTCTTTTAAACAACAAGATAAAGTTCGATATCAGGCACGTGATGTTGCTATTTATCGAGCGAAACAAGCAGGGGTACCGATCATTCTTGGCTCAGCCACGCCCTCATTGGAGAGTTTTGTCAATGCTGATTCCGGGCGCTACCATTCTTTGCGTCTGGTTAAGAGAGCCACTAACGTTGCTTTACCGACCGTAGAGTTATTTGATATGAAAGTGCTTCCTAGCAATGACGGGCTTAGTCCAGCCATGGTAGCTGCGGTTAAATCAACGTTAGAGAATTCTAAACAAGTGATATTGTTTTTGAATCGACGTGGTTTCGCGCCGGTCATGTATTGCAAAGAGTGTTCAGCCACCACCGACTGTCATCGCTGTGATTCACACCTAACCTATCATCAAAGAATCAATCGCTTGCGCTGCCACCATTGTGGTTACGAAAGTGTTGCGAAGAACCATTGTTTAAGCTGCAATGCGAAGGATTCACTGGTAGGCGTGGGTGAAGGAACCCAGCGGGTGGAAGAATCTCTAAAACAGATATTTCCCGCGGCAAGAGTGTTAAGAATTGACCGTGACAGCACGCGTCGAAAGGGCGAGTTGGAAGAATTATTGGAACAAGCGCGCCGTGGTGATGCCGATATTCTATTAGGCACCCAACTATTGACCAAAGGACACGACTTTCCTGAGGTTGATATGGTCGGGATTCTGGGGGCTGACCAAGGACTTTATAGTAGCGATTTTCGAGCTGCTGAGTCTTTATTCCAGCAGATATTGCAGGTGGCAGGGCGTGCAGGTAGGCGAAGTACTGTGGGCAGAGTATTCATTCAAACTGTCTTCCCGGAACACCCATTCTATGAACGCGTTATAAATCATGATTTTGATGGTTTTGCGCAAGAACTAATGCACGAACGCCACCGAGCATCTTATCCGCCTTTTGCTTTTTTTGCGTTGATTCGTGCTGAATCACCTCACCAAGCTAAGGCCTTACAATTTCTCAGGCTAGCGAAATCACAGCTTCAGGGTCGCGATGCTCGTGATGGGGTAACCGTTATGGATGCGGTGCCAGCCCCGATGGAGCAGCGAGCAGGTAAGTATCGTGCACAATTGCTAATTAGCGCGAAACAAAGGTCGCCGCTAAATGCTTGTTTGTCGTCTTGGTTATCGCAGATTAAAGACAATGAAGCCGTGCGTAAGCTTAGTTCTTCGGTTCGTTGGAGTGTTGATGTAGATCCGGTTGATTTATTTTGAGCAAACTATTGTTCATAAATGTAATATCCGCCAATTTGCTACCGAAGCAGCTATCCCCACACTGCATAAAAAGTTAGAATCTGCGCTTTAAAACTCATCTATGTAGAAGCCGTTGAAACAACAGCTAGAGGACCTGTTCACACAGGCAATTGATCAGCTAAAGGCTGACTCCATCATCCCGCCAGAACATGAAGTTCGGCTAATGTTCGAACGCACCCGGCAAAAAGAACATGGGGATTTCGCCACTAATGTAGCAATGACGCTAACCAAGGCGATTGGGAAGAATCCGCGAGATATTGCGCAGCTGATAGTGGCAGCGATTCCGTCAAATGCGTTGATTACAGAAACCAATATCGCGGGGCCTGGATTTATTAACGTGTTCTTGGCTCAGGATGCACGCTATGAAGTGCTAAATACGATTTTTGTGGAAAAAGATGCTTACGGATTAGCGCCAGAAAACTCAAAACGTAAGATTATGGTGGAATTTGTTTCGGCAAACCCTACTGGACCGTTGCATGTAGGCCATGGTCGCGGTGCAGCCTATGGAGATGCCTTAGCCCGAGTGTTGAGCGCTGCTGGTAACACCGTAGAGCGCGAATATTATGTCAATGATGCTGGTCGCCAAATGGATATATTGGCGTGCAGTGTTTGGCTTCGTTATTTGCAGGCTAATGAATTATCACTCACATTTCCAAGCAATGCCTATCAAGGCGACTATATCGTTGAAATGGGCGCCGATCTAAAGATACAACATGGCAATGAGTATTGTATCGACGAGAGCAAAATCGATAAGATTTCTGAACACCTGGCTGCTTCAATACAAGGAGCTGATGAGGAAACCACAAAGTCAGCATACGAAAAATCCATCGATCAGTTGATTACGTTAGCCAAGACAGAATTGGGTGAAGGCGGATTTACAATATTCTTTCGTCGTGCAATAGATTCAATTCTTGCTGATATCAAAGATGATCTTTCTGGCTTCGGCGTTGATTACGACACTTGGTTTTCGGAGAAATCACTCTTTGATAACGGTAAAATTATGGCGGCTATTGAGCAGCTTAAACAGTCTGATCACCTCTATGAGAAAGCGGGCGCATGGTGGTTTCGCTCAACCGCTTTTGGAGATGAAAAAGATAGAGTGGTCGTTCGAGATAATGGCCAGCCTACTTATTTTGCTTCGGATATCGCCTACCACAAAGATAAAGTGGACAGAGGTTTTGACGAATGCATAAATATTTGGGGTTCAGATCACCATGGCTATATACCAAGAGTTAAAGCGTCTATGCAGGCATTGGGCTTGGATGAAAATAAGTTAAATGTATTGCTAGTACAGTTTGCAGTTCTTTATCGTAGCGGTGAAAAAATCAAAATGTCGACCCGTAGTGGGAAATTTGTCACCTTACGAGAACTTCGTGAAGAGGTTGGTGTGGATGCCGCTCGATTCTTTTATGCTCAAAGAAAGTCGGAGCAACATATGGATTTCGATCTCGACCTAGCTAAGTCACAGAGCAATGATAACCCAGTGTATTACGTTCAGTATGCGCATGCGCGAATCTGCAGTATTTTTCGTCAAGCGTCCGAAAGATCAATCGTTGTAGAGAACCTAAGCGCCGCTGATTTCAGCCTATTGAACGGCGAGCATGAGAGTAAGTTGCTGAGTCTATTGCAGCGGTTCCCAGAGTTAGTGGAAACTGCGGCAAAAAATTATGAACCGCATCAGTTGAATTATTACTTGCGTGATTTGGCAACGGCGTTTCATTCTTACTACAACTCAACAAAGTTTTTAGATTCAGACCAACCACAGCGCGAAGCAATGTTGGCACTATGTTCAGCCGTAAAACAGGTTCTGGTCAATGGCTTGACTATCATTGGAGTGAGTGCGCCAGAGAAGATGTGATGGCTCAAGCAAAGCGAATAAAACAGAAACCTAAGAGTACGCTTAAGAAACCAAGGATAGCGGTTAAGTTACCCTGGGGTTTGTTGTTTGTAATATTAGTATCCGGAATTGTTATTGGGATGTTGATAAGTGGTGCTAGTACTGGTGAGGGGAGTTTAGGTGCTGGATTGAAAGAGCTTCTCAATAATCGTCAGGCAGAAGAGATTATTGCGGATCAGGAGATAACGGACCTGATAGAGAATAAAAGTTCAGAAAAGGAATTCGACTTTTATGAGTTGTTGCCAGAGATAGAAAAGGTGATGCCGGATGACTTGCCGGAAGCGGCCCCTAATCGGGCACCCACCAATTTAGATTATTTTTTACAAGCGGCATCGTTCAGAGAATACAGTGATGCTGAAAAACTAAGAGCGCGTCTCGCATTAAAAGGTTTTAAGTCGGTAACTCAAGCACGGGAAGTGGATGGTAAAGGTACCTACTATCGAGTACGTTTAGGACCCTATAGCGATAAGCGAAAAGCCAAAACCGCTAAAAATAAACTGCAAAAAGTAGGTGTCAGGCCGTTCATCTACTCTGTAAAAAAATAGATAGCTAGAGAGTGAGCGGTTTAGCCCATGGAAAAATTAGTCATGCTTGTCGATGTGCAAAATATTTACTACACGGTCAGGCAATCGTATGGTTGTAACTTCGATTACAATAAATTTTGGGAGAAAGCTTCATCTAATAGGAAGGTAGTAAAAGCGATAGCTTACGCAATAAACCGTGATGACGAAAAGCAAAAACAATTTCAAAATATACTCAGAGCGATTGGTTTTGAAGTAAAGCTAAAACCGTTTATCCAAAGGGTTGATGGGTCCGCAAAAGGCGACTGGGACGTAGGTATCACTCTTGACGCGATTGAGTACGCAAAAGGCGCTGATGTGGTGGTATTAGCATCGGGTGATGGAGACTTTGATTTGATGGTCAATAAAGTCCGTAAAAATTTGAATGCAAAGGTCGAGGTTTATGGTGTGCCAAAATTCACCTCTACCTCTCTAATTAAGTCAGCCACACAATATATTCCAATTGATAAAGATCTTTTGTTGAAGCCATGACAACATCATCGATGAATGGTTAGGGTGCCACCGTTATACCTTGGGCAAATATTTTGAGGTTAGTTTAAACGTCTTGTTCGGTGCGATAAGTCCTAGCGAGTCGCGCGTAGCGCAGACGATTAATTTCAAAAAACGCTAAGTCCTTGTCGTTGATATCACGTAATTTTTTGGCGGGACTTCCGGCCCAAACTTCATGCGATTTAACGATCTTTCCAGGAGTTACTAGGGCGCCAGCGGCCACCATGGCGCCTTCTTCAACAATACAATCATCCATTACGCAGGCTTGAATACCAATGAACCCCGTATTCTCAACTTTGCACGCATGGAGGACCGCTGAGTGACCCACCGTTACGTCATCACCAATGTAACAGCCTTGGCCTAATTCGGCACAATGAATCATGGTTAGGTCTTGAATATTGCTACGAGCACCAATTCGGATCTCGTTGACATCGCCACGGACTACACAGCCATACCAAACACTGGACTCAGCTCCAATATGGGTATCTCCGATGATCGCAGCGGTCTGTGCGATGAACGCAGTTGGGTGAATGGTTGGAAGAACTCCATTAAAGGGGTAAATATGGTCTGTCATAGGATTAGCTAACAATTCTCGTTGGCAATACGGTAAACTCAATAGCCGAGCAAAGCAATCATACGAACCCGTTTTTGAACGCATGCCCCATACGCCCATCTCAAGATATCGCGAAGATTTAAAGAATCCAGAATTTGAGCCAGATCCTGCTCAAGAATTGGCTGTTAATAATCTGCAACGCTTGTACGATGATCTGGTGGCCTTTAAACCCCCTAAAGAGAGTTTTCTACAGAAAATTGGGATATCCAAGACGTTAGATAAAACACCGATTAAAGGCTTGTACTTTTGGGGTGGTGTGGGACGTGGTAAGACGTACTTGGTAGATACTTTTTATGAGTGTTTACCATTTGATGAAAAAATGCGAATGCATTTTCACCGCTTCATGCAGCGAATACATAAAGAGCGTAAAGAACTCAGTGAACAAGAAGACCCACTGGTTATTGTCGCTAAGCAATTAGCACAAGAAACCCGAATACTTTGCTTCGACGAGTTTGTCGTCAACGATATTGCTGACGCGGTTATTTTGGTTAAATTGCTAGACGCGTTATTCAAGGAGGGTGTGAGCTTAGTCGCGACCTCAAACGTGGAGCCCGTCGATTTGTATAAGGGTGGTTTGCAACGCGATCTTTTTCTGCCAACAATCGATCTAATCTATCAACATACAGACGTTGTTAATATTGATTCAGGTATAGACTATCGCCTACGTTTTTTGGATAAGGCAGAAACTTACTTTTCACCGATTGACGATTCCGCACATCAGGGCATGCAATACAACTTTGATCATTTGGCGCCTGATGCTGGTGTTCCGAATGCAGGCATAGTGATTGAAGGGCGCGAGTTGACGTCTATTCGTCGTTCCGATGGAGTTATTTGGTTTGAGTTTCTAGAGCTTTGTGACGGGCCGAGATCTCAAAATGACTATATAGAACTGGCAAAATGTTTCCATTCGATTTTAGTTGAGAATGTGCCACAGATGGATCGCTTGCAAGAAGATCAAGCTCGTCGGTTTATCAATTTAGTTGATGTATTTTACGATCACAATGTTAAGTTAATTATCTCCGCAGCAGTCGCTGCGAATGATCTATATCAGGGAACTCGAGTTGAGTTTGAATTTAAAAGAACGATTAGCCGACTACAAGAAATGCAGTCACACGATTACCTAGCGTTGAGCCATAAAACTTAGTAGCCTGCTTGCGGTGCAGCCAAAACAATTAGAGAACTAATACGTCACAATGTCATTACAAATCCCACAGCTTGATATTTCTGATTTTGATATTAATCAAACGGATTTTGTACAAAGATTTGGAGCTGCATATCATGAGTGGGGCTTCGCTGGAATTACCGGTCACGGTATTCCAGATGATGTAATAGACCAAGCTTTGGACGCAGCTGCGAGGTTTTTTTCTTTGCCATCTACTACAAAAAGTCGGTACCTTGGGTCCAGTGATGGGTTTAATCGAGGCTATGTACCCTTTGGAACTGAGAAAGCGAAAGACAGTGTGTTTGTTGACCTTAAGGAATTTTTCCATGTGGGCAAACCTTGGTTGGAGGAAAATATTTGGCCACAAGAAGTAACTGAATTTCAATCGAGTATGGAAGTAATCTATGCAAAGCTTGACCAGTTGGCCAGGCGTATACTAAGGGTTGTGTCACTTTATCTCGGGCTAAACGAAGACTACTTTGAGAATAAATTAGCGAATGGTGAAACTCTATTAAGAGCGATCCATTACCCTCCAATCAACGACCCGACGGCACCCAATGTAAGAGCGGCGGCGCATGAGGATATTAATCTAATTACTCTCCTAGTTGGATCTGAACAAGCAGGATTGGAAGTAATGAGCCGACAGGGTCAATGGGTACCTATTGGATCGATTGAAGGTAGCATTATTTGCAATGTGGGAGATATGCTGCAACGTTTAACAAATACCAAGCTTCCGTCCACTACACATCGAGTGGTTAATCCAATGGGTGATTTGGCTAAGACAAGCCGGTATTCAATACCCTTTTTTGTGCACCCCAGCCCTGATATGCGGTTAGATTGTTTGAGTGGGTGTGTCGATGATGAGAATCGCTGTGCTTATTCGCCGATGACAGCGGGTGAATATTTAGAGCAGCGTTTGCGAGAGATAGGTCTACGAAAATGAGTCGCAAAGTATTGAATTTTGGTTCGATTAATATTGATCATGTTTATGGATTAGATGACTTTGTTACTGCGGGACAAACTGTGCCGTCAACTTCATTGAGTGTGGGTTTAGGCGGCAAAGGGGCGAATCAATCTGTTGCGCTGGCCAGGGCTGGGGCGAACGTGGCCCACCTTGGGCGTTTATCCTGTGATGATGATTGGGCGATAGGCGAATTAAACAGGGCAGGGGTTGATACAAAATGCATAGATTTGGTTGCGGAGCCTAGTGGCCACGCCATCATTCAGCTTGACCAGAATGGAGAGAATGCCATTATTTTACATGGCGGTGCTAATCAAGGATTCACTTTGCCTGAGCTGCAAGCAACCTTCTCGCAGCTTTTGCCCGATGACTTTGTAGTGATGCAAAATGAATGTAATTTGCTTGGTGAATCTTTTAAGCTGGCGCATCAACATGAACTACTCATTGCCTTTAACCCTGCCCCATTCACTCCAGATGTATTGGAGTTGCCGCTCGAATTAGTTAACTTGTTGATCGTTAACGAGGGTGAATCACAGCAGTTGAGCGCAAAGCAGAAAATGAGTGAAGTAGAACAATCTTTGCTGGACCGTTTTCCGAATACCCACATCGTCATCACGCTGGGGGAAAGAGGGGCAGTAGCCCTTAGCGAGGGTCAGCGATTTACGGCTCATGTGATGGCTGATAATGTGGTGGATACCACGGCAGCCGGAGATACCTTTATCGGGTTCTATTTAGCTGCTTTGTTACGAGAAATGGCTATCCCGGAAGCGCTCCATCAAGCTTGTGAAGCTGCGGCTATCTCAGTAAGCCGCATGGGAGCAATCAGCTCGATCCCGCGAAAAGAGGAGTTAAACTCGTAAATCATATGACCACTATGAGCCCTACACATAAAGTAATAATAGACACAGACCCCGGTATTGACGATGTCCAAGCGATCGCTTTTGCTATCGCGCATAAAAATATTGAATTGCTAGCATTAACGACAGTTTTTGGAAATGCTGATGTTAAGACGACAACGCGTAATGCATTGTCAACCTTAGAAGTTTTGGACTCTGAGTCAGTTCAGGTGGCGGAGGGCGCTGAAAGCCCCCTGAGTACGAATAGGCTTGATGCACCTGACTTTGTGCATGGAATAGATGGCTTGGGCAACATAGCTTTGGCAGTACCGCAGAAAGTAGTAGAAAACATGAGCGCAGCAGAATTGATCGTGGAGTATGTAAATCGGCAGCCTGGTGAGATTAGTCTTGTGGCAATAGGGCCGTTAACCAATTTGGCGCTTGCGTTAGAATTAGATCCGGGGCTTGCCTCCAAGGTAAAGCAAGTAGTGGTCATGGGCGGCACAGTGATTGCGCCAGGAAATGTAACCCCACTCGCCGAAGCAAATTTTATCAATGACCCTCATGCTGCGGATATTGTACTTGGTGCAGGTTGGCCGATTACTATTATCGGTTTAGATGTGACCATGAAAGTTAGCTTGTTCGACTCTGATCTGGCTAATGTCAGAGAAAAACATCCTAGTGTTGGAGAATTTATTTGGAATAGTAGTCGACACTATGTGGACTTCTATAAAGCACACTATCCGCAAGAGAGAGAAGTTGATCCTAGTACGCCTATGCACGATGCGAGTGCTTTGGTCTATTTAGTTGAGCCGAGTTTGTTTGAACTGGTATCTGGTCCCGCACGAGTGATCTGTGAAGGGATCGCTATTGGTCAGTTGGCGATTGATAGGTCAAATAGAAAGTTTGAATTACCCGATTGGGAAAACCGTCCTACTATTAACGCGGCTGTGGGGGTTCAAGGTCCACAGGTTAAGGATGTATTTGTCGATACATTACTCGATTACTCTTGGTAGAGAATTTATGTCAATTCACTTCGCCTTCATTAAACTAGATAATCCCATAATACAAAATGGCTAAACTCTATTTCTATTACTCAACAATGAACGCCGGAAAGTCGACGACTTTGTTGCAGTCAAGTTTCAACTATCGTGAACGTGGGATGCAAACTCTGTTATTGACAGCCGCATTTGATGATCGTTTCGAATCTGGTAAAGTTAGTTCGAGAATAGGTTTGGATCAGGATGCTGACTTGTTCAGGGAAGAAGACAATTTATTTGATCACATCTCGGCGAGTCACGCGGTCTCAGAAGTGCATTGTGTATTGGTCGATGAGGCGCAATTCTTAACTAAGAAACAAGTGTGGCAGTTAACCGAAGTCTGCGATGTTCTTTCCATCCCGGTACTCTGCTATGGGATTCGCACAGATTTTCAAGGTGAGCTGTTTACGGGAAGCCAATGGTTGCTCGCCTGGGCCGATGTGTTGCAAGAACTGAAAACTATCTGTCACTGTGGCAAGAAAGCCAACATGGTAGTAAGGGTAGATAAAACGGGTGAAGTGATACGTGCCGGTACGCAGATTGAAATTGGCGGAAACGATCGTTATATCTCCCTGTGTCGTGGTCATTTTAAGGAAGTTTATTTTCCGGCGGATCGTTAGTTTACTCGCAGTTTAAAAAAACCGGTTACTCGGGTTTTCGAGCAGCGTCATTCAGGCTTGTTTTCAGTCGGCTTTGAGGCAATAGGGTCATGTGTGCAAGACCATGATTTAACGCGGACGCCACGTTTATTGTCTGACTGAGGGAGCCACCCGTATCCTTCGAGCAATACCGTCGTGGTTGTCTCATCTTTCTCTTTGGCAACTTCAATTATAGAATCGGACTCACAATTCTTTTTGGCATATAGGTAGCATGCGGCATAGGCGAATTGTACCGCTTTGTAGACCCTCGCCTTCCTAATAAAATTATGGCAACCAGGTTTTGAAGCACGCTTCTTAGTAAACCAGATCCGGTCTGTCTGAAGAATCTTATTCGCTTTATAGAAACGAATATCTTGCCTGTTCCGCGCGTCAGCTTGACTAAACCCGCTAGCTGTAAAAATAAGTGTAATCAGGAGCAAAGCTGATTTTTTGCATTTAATAGAAAACTGGTTTGGGCGGGTCATTGTTCGTCTTATTACCAGGATCCAAGTTTCCATTTAGGTAGATTAGGCGTCTCTTCTATATCATTGGAGGTTGACTCAATTTTAGTATCCGAGCCAGTCTCTTCAATATATTGTTTGGAACCAGATGAATGCTCTAACTCGATTAAATAGAGTTGCCCGCTTTCTCTTCTAGATTCCACTACTTTTGCATTTCCAAAAATACTAGAACTTCGGTTCTCTACAGTTGCTGTTTTATTCGCTGGGGCCGTATTAACAGCTTCAACGTCCGCCAACTCGTCTAGCGCTGGCTTGCCTTTAGTTTCTTGGCCCAAGCTGGGTGGCGCGATAGTGCCTTGGGCATGACTAGGCGCGGTAAATGAAAGTGTGGTCAATGACAGTACCAAGCCCGCTGCAAGCACAGACATAATTTTTGCAACACGGTGGGGGAGTTGATCTAGGCTGAATAAAGTAAACATGAGATTGCCTCTGGTTGAGAGTCTTTCCAAATAATGCCCTTTAGCTTAAGGGTGTGTTTAAGCAACATGTTATCATAATCACCTTGAGTAGCTAGCTTGCTGGCTCCTAATTAATGTAGATCACAAAAATCAAAAAAACCTACTGTATGCAAACTCCTCAGCTTATTTTAGTCGACGGCTCGTCTTATCTTTATCGTGCCTTCTATGTTCCCCAATTGAAGCGTATGCAGACCGCTGGCGGGCAGCCGACGGGTGCCGTTTTTGGCGTGGTAAATATGCTTAAAAGTTTGCAGAGTGATTATCCTGAATCAGAGATAGTCGTGATCTTTGATGCTAAGGGAAAAAATTTCCGCCATGAGCTGTACCAGGATTACAAAGCGAACAGACCATCAATGCCGGATGAGTTACGAAGCCAAGTCGAATTCGTACATCGTGCAGTAAAAGGCTTAGGTTTGCCACTGATAGCAATGCCGGGAGTAGAAGCGGACGACGTTATTGGAACTTATGCGAAGCAGGCTGAGGCTTTAGGGAAAACAGTACTGGTGGCGACGGGAGACAAGGACCTAGCGCAGATAGTGACTGAGCGGGTTAATTTGGTCGATACGATGAAGAAGATCATTTATGACCAAAATGGTGTATTAGAAAAATACGGAGTGAGGCCCGATCAGATCATCGACTATTTAACATTGATGGGGGATAGTTCCGACAATATTCCTGGTGTGCCAAAAGTTGGGCCAAAGACAGCAGTTAAATGGTTGGAGCAATACGGTTCACTCGATCAAGTCATAGAGCATGCTAACGACATCGGTGGCAAGGTCGGTGAGAACCTACGAGAATTTATTCCACAATTACCTCTATCAAAAGATTTGGTGACAATACGTTGTGAGCTAGACGTAGAGCCCCCTTTATCTGAGCTTGAAAAAGGCAAGGTTGATGAAGCAGAGCTAATAGAAATTTATTCAGCTTTACAATTTAAAAAATGGTTGAGCGAGCTAGGGCAAGACCTACCTGTAAATCAGCCAGGTGAAGGAATTCCAGAGTTTAAGGAAGGGCAGTACGTAATAATCTATGAAGAGAATGAATTTCTAACGTGGTTGGAGAATCTACGCGATAGTGAAGGCTTTGCATTCGATACAGAAACCACATCACTAAACGCACAGCAGGCCGAGCTTGTTGGCGTTTCGTTTGCCGTTGAATCTGGTGTTGCTGCCTACGTTCCTGTCGCACACAGTTATATGGGGGCACCCCTACAGCTTGACCGCGATTACGTTTTACAGAAAATGAAACCTTTGTTAGAGGATCCAGAGTTACCTAAGATCGGACAAAACCTAAAGTACGATATTAGTGTCCTTGCTAATTATGACATTCATGTTGAAGGCGTGGCGTTCGACACAATGCTTGAGTCATATATTATTGATAGTGTGGCTTCTCGCCATGATATGGATTCGCTTTCTCAACGTCACTTGGGACATACTCCGGTACCTTTCAGTGAGGTCGCCGGTAAAGGCAAGGCACAACTTACGTTTGATCAAGTAGACATAGAAAAGGGTGGGCACTATGCCGCCGAAGATGCAGATATTACCTTGCGATTGCATAATGTGTTGATGCCTCAACTAACTCGGCAACCCAAACTCCACAGAATTTATAACCAGATAGAGCGCCCACTAATTAAAGTACTGTCTCGTGTAGAATGCAACGGCGTTTTGATAGACGACAATATGCTGTTGCAACAGAGTCAAGAATTGGCGATGAGTATGCAAGAGACTGAAAAGACTGCGTATGAATTGGCGGGTGGTGAATTTAATCTTGCCTCGCCTAAGCAGATCCAAGAAATTTTATACGAAAAAATGCAGCTACCTGTTTTGAAGAAAACACCTAAAGGCGCGCCATCAACCGCTGAAGATGTCCTTCAAGATTTAGCCGTAGAACATGATTTGCCAAGGCTTATTCTTGAGCATCGTAGTTTAGGAAAACTTAAATCTACTTATACGGACAAATTGCCTACGTTAATCAACCCTAAAACTGGACGAGTTCATACCTCATATCATCAAGCCGTTGCAGCGACAGGTAGACTTTCATCGAGTGATCCGAACTTACAAAACATTCCGATCAGATCAAAAGAAGGAAGGCGAATTAGAGAGGCATTTATTGCTGATAAAGGGAATGTGGTATTTGCCGCCGATTACTCGCAAATCGAGCTCCGAATTATGGCTCATTTATCAAAGGATGAGACGCTTGTGCATGCTTTCAATAATGACTTAGACATCCATAAGGCTACCGCAGCTGAGATATTTGAGACTGCCTTGGAAAGTGTTAGCGAGGAACAACGTCGTCATGCTAAAGCGGTTAACTTTGGGCTTATCTATGGTATGTCCGCTTTTGGCTTAGCTAAACAGCTCAACGTAGAGCGTAAACAGGCACAGCAGTATATCGATCAATATTTTGAGCAATATCCGGGCGTCAAATCTTATATGGAGTCGACGCGTGAATTCGCTCGAGACAATGGCTTTGTTGAAACGGTGTTTGGACGAAGACTCTATTTGCCAGATATTAATGCAAAGAACCATAACGTTCGACAATACGCTGAAAGGACTGCCATTAACGCACCAATGCAAGGTACCGCAGCAGACATTATTAAACGTGCGATGATTAAGGTTGATCAGTTAATGGCGACCAATTTTCCGGAAGCGCGTATGATTATGCAGGTGCACGATGAACTGGTGTTTGAAGTGGCAAGCGGTCAGGCCGAAAAGTTGGCTACGGAGGTCATCGATATCATGCAGGAAGTGGCTGACTTGGAAGTGCCATTAATCGTTGACTCTGCGGCAGCGAAAAACTGGTCATTAGCTCATTAAAATTAGCGAATTGGTTGATTTATAGGCTAAAATTGCAGTTTGTATGTGTAAAGTAGTGAGTCACTGTGTCTTGGGCAGGTTAGTGAAAAGAGTGGTAGTTAGAAAATTAGGGGTTTTCGAACTTCACCTCGACCTGTTCTGGGGGAACAAGGCCGCATTCGGATTTGATTCTAGGAGTAAATCAGATCTATGAGGTCAATAAAGATAAATGGGTATATGAAGGGTTATGCGTAAAAAATTTCCAATAAGATTAATATTAGTCCCCGCCGTGATCGGTGTAGTCGCTTGGTGGCTATGGCCAGCAGCACAGCAGGATGATTTAGCTGAGCAGAATAAATCTAGTTTAGGAGGAAGAGGATTGGTGTCGGCCGTCCAACCAGTGAGCCAATCATTTGGTGATGGTAATTTGGGTAGTTCTGGTGATTACAAATCTACCCCAATATCAGTTTTAGACGATGCTGAAAAGAAAACACTGAGCGCGAATTTTCAGAAAGCTCAGCAAGCTTATGAGCAGGGAAATCAACCAAGGGCGATCGAAATTCTGAGTCAGCTTACAATTGATCATCCACATATTATTGAGCCATATGTAAATCTAGCTGCTGCATACGCAGCTGATGGTCAGTTGGAGCAAGCTCGTTTGACTTTGAACAGAGGTGTCGACGTAAACAAAACCTATGCAAGACTGTTTGAGAATTTGCGTCGAGTGCACGGAGCTTTGGCTGCAAATGCCTATCGATCCGCATTGGATCAAGAGGAAGAATTAGTTTCAAAAGTAGAATTGCCCATTTTGAACGAAGTTAGTTTAGTTCCTTCAGGTCAGCAAATGGTCGCCTTATTGCAACAAAGAGAATCTGAATTTCGGACGCGTTTAGAGGTTGTTTCTAAGGAGTTGCAGGATAGCAAAAATAGTTTGGAGTTGGCACAAACCCAAAGTGCTGAAACAAATGACACTCAAACAATGGTTGCGAGCCTTCAGCAGCAACTGTCTCAGAGTCAGTTGGAATTAGCAAATTTGAAAGAATCCGGTGTTCTGGTAGCTTCGCTGGACCAAGGCGGGGTTAGTGGGTCTCTTCCAAGGAGCAATGGTAATAGCGTGGCTCTAGAGAACGAAGAAAAATTACGCCTAAAACAAAAACAATTAGAAGATCAGCAGGTGGCTGAACGAGAACTAGCGGCGAGAAAATTGGCTGAACAAGAACAGGCCCGTTTGGCGCTGTTGTCGAGTGAGAAAGAACAAGAGCGTAAAGATAAACTAATTGCCGATGCCAAGCTATCAGAAGAACAAGCACAGGCTGTACAAGACCAACGAGCACAGAATCAGTTGGCGATTAGTTTGGTTAAAAGTTGGGCGGATGCTTGGTCTGGTCAAAATGTGAGTAGTTACGTTTCTCATTACCGAGACGGATATGTGCCGCCTGGGAGCAGCATTACGCATGCTACATGGTTGGAACAACGTCAAGTGCGTTTGACGAACAAGAAATTTATTAATGTTGGTGTATCAAATTTTGAAGTGCGTAATTCGGGCGACAAATTCTTTGTAACATTTTCTCAACATTATCAGTCGAACACTATGGATGACACTATACGCAAGCAATTGCAGTTTCAAAAAATGGGTGACGACTGGCGACAAGCAAAAATTATCGGAGAGCGGGTAGTAAGGTAAAGATGACTTTTTTATTGTTAAACAGACGGCGGAGTCGATATGTGATGCCAGCGTGTATTGCACTGGCCTTAATAACGGGGTCTTGGACGAGCCATGCCCAAATAAGGGCAGACAAAGATAACTCGGAGAGTAATTACGAACCGGAATTGCTAACGATTGTCGATTTGATTCAAGAGGGTAAATTGCAACACGCTCTCTCAGAAGCAAATCAACATGTAGTCAAATATCCGAAAAGCAAGTTGGGCCACCTTCTCAAGGCTGACATTTTGCAAGCTATGTCGGTGGAGCTCGATACTATCGGTCAAAATGTTTCTCCGGATTCGGAGCCGTTGCTTAAACTGAAACACCAACTCAAAAATCGTTGGGAGAGTCGTGGTAAGGATACCCGTAATTTGTTTCCGGCCAGTTTAATCGACATGGGCAGCCACCCCCATGTGCTTGTAGCAGATATGAGTGCAGGGCGTCTATTTCTTTACCAAAACAGAAACGAGCAACCGTATTTAGTCAAAGACTATTATATGTCTGTTGGCTCAGCAGGCTTTGGTAAAGAAGTAGAGGGCGACAATAAAACCCCAGTGGGAGTTTATTCTATTTATAAGCATATCAAGTCTGATGAGCTGCCTGATCTTTATGGAGAAGGTGCGTTTCCGGTTGATTACCCAAATCGATTTGATCGTTCTCTGAAACGAACCGGGTACGGTATCTGGTTACACGGAACCCCATCTAATACTTACGCTCGTGCACCTTGGGCTAGTGAGGGTTGTTTCGTTCTGAGCAACGATGATTTGTTGGACATTGAAAACTACATAGATATCGAATCTCGAACTCCAGTTGTGCTGACCGACAAGATCGAATGGGTTAATGCGGATACTTTAAATCAAGAAAAACAAAAGTATTTGCGAATCCTTCAAACGTGGAAAAGTGATTGGGAAAGTTTGGACACGGAAATTTATGCTAAGCATTATTCACAAGAGAATTTTAATTTTGGTAGCAATAACTTTTCGACTTGGTTGGCCAGAAAACGGGAAGTGAATGATGGTAAAACTTTTGTGCAAGTTGATTTAGATATAGAGAGTTTATTTGTCTATCCCGGTGCTGACGATATGTTTTTGGTTAGATATACACAACATTATCTCAGCAATAATTATTCAGGAAAGGCCTCAAAGGAGCAATACTGGAAACGGGACGAAAGCGGAACTTGGAAAATTGTTTACGAAGGTTAGCTTAGTCGTCAATTTTAGCGAGCTGTTCCGTTCTGACATTTTTTCTTAGCCAAGAAACAATATCTTCCCAAATTTTGGTGGTTTCTTTATCCGATGGCATATCCCACGCGTGCGGTAGTTCGAGTGTGATGACAGGTATGTCTCGATTAATTCCTGCGTAATTGCCAAGGGAGCCTGGGTAGGTGCCGAGTAAGTTTAGTGTTAGCTTACCTAAGCTTCTAGGTGCGGTATTGAGAGCCAAAGCATCAAAATCTACGACTCCGTATGGCGCATGTACGCTGATAATCGCATCAGGTTTGAACGTATTAATTTCATCAATCAACCATTGCGTCTCTGGCTCACTGGCGGGATGTTCACCAGGATATTTCCTTGCATTCTTGCCCTGTTTTTCTTCCCAATACTTAAGAGCATTTTCCTCCCAATCATCAGAGGGCATGTTTCGATTTAGGTCTACACCATTTTTATTCGTACGAGATGCTGACCGGTTCAACACACCGTCTGGGTTCATCATCGGGGCGACGTGCCAATGGAATAAGCCCGAATGATATTTGTTGAGTTTTTCAATCCATCTAAACGAAATGCTTACTGATGTTAATTCGTCTCCGTGGGTTCCACCGATTACCAAGATACGACCCTGTGGTTCACGATCGTTCAAAGGCGCAAACTCGCTAACCAAAATGGGAAAACCGGACACTGAAGAGCACTGGCTATATTGGAGGTTAGCTGACGCACAACTTTGATAGCTAACGCTCGCCAAACGATTGGAAATCATTTCACATGCTTCGTCGGTGCTGATGGAGTTGGGTGTGCTCTTGATTTCAGAGTTTATACAATAGGTCTCTATTTGGGCTTCGGTGTCATTCGTATCTGAGTCTTTCTTGGAAAAATCAGAATCAGCTACAATGGAGTTTTGTACTGTTTCACCAGGTTTAAGAGCGTCCACTGGCTGCTTATCGGTGCCGCTGTAAAAGCCATCACCTAATATATTTTCACCCTTGTTTACTGAGCTATTCTCTTCAACGATTGGTTGGTTAGAGAGGTCTAGTTCCTGATTACCCCCAGTTGAAATTACGCTGTTCGTCTCAGAGTTGTTCTGTTGGCAAGCGCTGACAAGTAACACGCAGCACAATGCAGCCAGATAAAAAATATTGCGGGTGATTCGTTTGTTGCTTCCTTTCCCAGTCATCGAAAGATCATTATTTTGCTGAGGTTACGCGGTCTGCAAAGTATAGCAAATGCATTCCATTAGGGGTTCATCTAGTTAGAGTATTTTCACTCGTCGGGTGAGCTTAAGTTTGATTTAATACTAGCGGTAGTGGAGTTTCCAGCTGGTTTGGGTCAATAAGTAACTGCAAATATTTGAGAGGATACAAACGAGCTCTAAGTTCTTACTGCTAAGTACATGCTAGGAGCTAGATATGGAGATTGAATTTGAAAAGGCGTGCGAGATAAAGGAGTGGGAGATAAAAAAAGAAAAGATGTCTAGGGCAAACGAAATACCGTGTGTGTGGTATTCCAAGGGGATGTCGTTTGGGGGGACTGTCTACCCTAGACAATTCTTTCGATGAATGCTGTCACTTGAAATTGCGCACCATTCAACTTTTATCTATTCCTCAATCTTAAAACTAAAGTGACGCTAATTCAAGACACTTTATGCAAAATTAGCCTAAAGTAATATTCTTAAGAAATGCTGTCAGACACCCATTCTGCTAGCTGCGTCCGCATTTTCTTGACACCTGTGTAATTGGTCGAAGAAAAAGGTTCTACACCAAATTGTCCATTTACTCTGGAAAGTTGTCTTTCGACGTCAAGAACGGTAGAGGCAATTTTACCGCGTTTAAATTTATCGGCTTTGGTTAGTAGTATTTGAGTGGCTAACCCAGATTCGCTCGCCCATTCGACCATATTCCAATCCAAGTCAGTTAAAGGGTGTCGTATATCCATCAACAACACTAATATAATCAGGTTGCTTCGCTCAGAAAGATATGACTTGATGGTATTTTGCCATTTAGCCTTGATCGCTAGCGGTACTTGTGCGAAACCATAGCCGGGGAGGTCCGCTAATCTTGCTTGCTCGCCTAGGGTAAAAAAATTGATTTGTTGAGTTCGCCCAGGTGTTTTACTTGTTCTTGCTAATTTGCGACGATTAGCTATCGCATTGATAGCACTGGATTTTCCGACATTTGAACGGCCGGCAAAGGCAATTTCAATGATGTCGTCTTTAGGAAACTGATGGGCTTCCGCAGCACCTAAGACAAATTTTGGGTCACGCAATATTTCAGGCAACTCTGGTTGCGAGGTGGTCGAATTATTTCCATGATTTTTGTTACTTTCAGACATCGGCGGATTGTAGCAAATTAATACGGATTAAACTGTTCCATTAACCCCTATAATAGACAAACAGTGGGCATACTCTTGAGAGACAATCGCTACCATGCTATAAGACTCTCCCAAACACGTGATACCTTACCTACGAGCTTATTTTGGAGGCTCCGAATGTTTAAAAGAATAATTTTAATTACCGCCGCTGTACTATCGTCTATTAGTCTATTTATTGGGTCGGTATATGCAGCCGGCGATGCACAATCCGGTGAGTCAAAATCGGCTATTTGTGCGAGTTGTCATGGAGCGAAGGGCATTAGCTCTATTCCAGCCAACCCAAATATTGCGGGCCAGGTGCCTGGATACATCGCCTCGCAGTTGAAGGCATTTAAGGATGGTGAACGCGTTAACGCCATTATGGCTGGCCAGGTGCTAAGCTTGTCAGAAGAGGATATGGCCGACTTAGATGCTTACTATTCGTCAATGGTGCCTAAGGTGTCTACGGCGATGACAGATGAAGACAAAGTTTTGGCCGAGGCCGGTAGGGTGATATATCGAGGAGGTTACGCCGAACGTGGAATTTCAGCATGTATGAGCTGTCATGGACCTAGTGGTCATGGTATTCCAAAAAACTACCCAAGAGTGTCTGCGCAGCATCAAAGCTATTTAGAGCAACAATTGCTTGCGTATAAGAAAGGAGAGCGCAAGGGCTACAATGATGTGATGCCTAATATTGCTTTTGGTTTATCTGAGCAGCAAATTAAGGAATTAGCCGCTTATATGGCCGGACTAAATTAGGCTTAAGTTTTTAAGCATTCATAAACGACCTGCGGGTCGTTTTTTTTTGCAAGCTTAAGAAGGAACTACAACACCTTTGTTGAGGCCGGTGGTAAACTTTATACATGGAACAACAGTGGCTAAATAACTTGGAACGACAGTCTGCCGTATTGGTGCCTACCAGAAGCTTAGCCACAGCTTTACATGCCGATTATAGTGAGCAACAAATTGCGCTAGGTCGCACCGTCTGGGAATCGCCAAATATTCTTGTCTGGGCTGACTATTACAAACTGATTTGGCAGATCAACCGGTCTACATTAGCGCCTGAGGCGACCCTAATCGACCCCCAGAAAAGCCTTCTTTTGTGGGCACAGGTAATTGAATTAACGCGCAGACAAGAGCGTGAACTCACGCTTCTTAATGTTCGACAAACCAGCCGGGCGGCACAACGCAGTTGGCGCCTAATTAATGATTGGTGCCTCAATGTAGATCAGCTGCAAGACGATCATGTGGCTGATATAGACAAATTTATTGAATGGATCAAGGCCTATCAAGCTATGTTGGAAAAACGCCGTTTGATCGACGAGCCAACGTTGCTATCGAAAATCTTGCAGTCTAAGACGATTAAGTCACCGTTCAAAAACGTGGTTTGGCATTCATTTGACCTGATTAGTGATGCCCAGCAACGTCTTATGCAACTTGAGTCCGCTTGTGGCGTGCGTCATGAACAATCAAATGGATTTGAGGTAGTTGATCAGGAGTCTAGCTACGAGCGATTTCTCGATACAGGCGGTGAAATCCGCACCGCCCTACAACATGCTAGAACACTCATAGAGACCCAGCCAGAGTCTAAGATCAATGTAGTTATTCCTGATCTGCAACAAAAATATGCCCAGGTTCAGGAAATCGCACGTGATGTGTTCTATCCAAATAAATCACCTTTGGATGTTCACCTAAGCGATACCGTATACCGTTTTAGTTTGGGTCAGCCCATGGCTGATTGGCCGGCCATTGAGTCCGCCTTAAGCGCCATTAAAACATTGCGCAACAGCATTGCCGTTAGCGATCTTTGTTTAATGTTGCGCAACCGATACCTTGCCGCTATCACACGCCACCCCAATCAAGCCAGAAAGTTTGAACGCTGGTTGAAAAAGCAGCGCCTTAGTCGGGTGAGATTGACTGATATTCCCAGTCTAATTGAACAATGTTTTGAGAAGGAGACTGATGATGCGGGTAGTGCTCTGTACGATTCCTTTACGTCAATCGTTGACGCTAGAGTAGAGATTCAACAATTGTTAGATAGCCAAAAGGAAAACACTAACTTTGCCGCCATTGGTTTCGATGAATGGGTGCAAGTATTCGAAAACTGGTTGCACGCATGGGGTTGGCGAATTTCCATTGCTGATGGTTCTCTAAACACTAAAGACTATCAGCTACAAGAACGTTGGAAATCGTTTCTAAATGATTTTTCTAGTATGTCTGTGGTTCAATCTAACATTGGTCTAAGCAAAGCCATTGAGATATTAAACTCGGCTGCAAACGATGCAATATTTCTTCCTAAGGCTGCCGGTTCACCAATACTGATATCTGGCATCTACGAAGCCATAGGACAAAAAGCAGATGTCACTAGACTATTGGGAATGAGCCAAAATTTCCCGCCGAGTGCAGTAAGAGATGCCTTTATTCCTAATCGTGTATTGATGGATACAGGATTCCCTGATGCTAGCCCTACTCGCGCATACGCACAAACCAAGCAAGTGATCGCTAGTCTACTTAGATCGTCTCAGCGAGTAATTGTTAGCTATGCACTTAGCGATGACAACGACGTGGACATGGGGTCGAGCCCAAGCGCAATTTTTCGTGATGAGTTGTTTAGTTCAGGGCAAGATTCTGGTTTAGAAGGGCGTCTAGTGGATAAGCCAGAACTAGAGATTTATCAGGATGTCGTAGGGCCTGCTTGGCTTGGGTCAAGGTCTATGGCGGGAGGCACCAGTATATTTGAGCATCAATCAAATTGCGCTTTTAAAGCCTTTGTGACTCACCAACTAGGTTTTAATCGAGAAGTAGAATCAGAGTTTGGTTTAGATAGCTTAGATCGTGGAACAGTGGTGCATCGACTATTAGAAATCGCCTGGGGCGAATTGCAAACCAGCGATCAACTAGAAAGAGCAATCAGTAATAACTTCCCGGTCTTTTTAGACGGCATGCTCGATCGATTATTGGCAGATACGCAGTTAAAGCTTAACGGCGATAAGTCTGCATTGCTCAAATTAGAGAGAACTCGCTTAAAGAATATATTGGCAGAGTGGCTTACTTACGAATTAAAGCGGCCGAGCAGTTTTGCGGTACTCGAGCGCGAACAGCGATACGAAGCCGAGATCGGCGGAATCGAGTTTACCTTTGTGATAGACCGTTTGGATGCCACGGATGATGGTCGTACTATTATCATCGATTACAAAACAGGTGCTACTTCTCGTCAAGATTGGCTAGATGAGCGTATAGCCAAGCCACAACTGCCGCTTTATGCCGTTGCCTTAGATAAGAAAAAAGCCAAGCCTATTTCAGGTTTTAGTTACGCTAAAATAGACGCTAAGAAAATGGAGTTTCAAGAACTAGCGGAAACCGACATTGTCAAACCAGAGTCAAATCATTACGCGCGCCGTTATGCAGAACAATGGAGCGATGCCAAAACTGATTGGCCTAATAAATTAGAGCAATTAGCGACTGAATTTCTAAGCGGTGATGCCAGAGTAAACCCCATTGAGGAAAAGACTTGCGCCTATTGTGATTTAAGTTCGATATGCCGTGTTTCTCAGTTGCGCCACCAATCACGTAACAGTCCGAGTAAATTCCATGCGAACACGCTGGCGGGTCAAATGGTGAGCGCAGATGATTAGTGATAGCGCAGCACGCGAGACCGCACTTCAAGTTGATGGGTCGTTTATTGTTCAGGCGCCTGCCGGCTCAGGTAAAACTGGTCTGTTAGTGTTTCGTATATTAAAGCTATTGGCTACTGTAGATCAGCCACAAAAGATTCTGGCCATTACCTTCACCCGCAAAGCAACCGCCGAGATGCGTAATCGCGTGGTGGAGTTATTAGAGATGGCCGAACAGGGTGTCGACAGCCCGATTGAGTATGAGCAGTACGGTATTAACCTTGCCGCTGAGGTGTTAGTTCAAGATAAAAAACACGCTTGGAATCTGATCGAGACGCCTAGTCAATTGCAGATAATGACGATCGATGCGCTTTGCTCTAAATTAGCTGGCAGCATGCCATGGTTGAGCCGTTTAGGTGATCGTCCAAGAACTACTGACAATGCAGACAAGCATTATGGCGATGCCGTGGAGCTACTGTTTTCCGAATTACTCAACGAGCAATCAACTGTCGCCGATTCCCTGCAAGTAGTGCTCGAAGAATTGGATTTCAACTATGCTCGAAGCCGTGTGCTGTTTAAATCAATGTTGGCAAAGCGTGACCAGTGGTTACGTCATCTACTACAGCAAGATCTATCAAAGCTCAGAGCTCATATAGAATACGCGTGGCAAACGTTGATCAACGAGCAGCTAGCCGATTTATCGCAATCCATAGCGCATTTTAAGCTTGAACAACTAGCGGAACTAGCCGTCGATGCCTCGACTAAGGTGAGCGTCAAAGGGGATAAGGTGTCACCGCTTATTGGCATGGAAGGATTTGATCGCAATGTGCGCTTTATGGGAATAGCACAATGGTTAGCCATCAAAAACATGTTGCTCACCGGCAAAGAAGAATGGCGCAAACAATTAAACATCACCATAGGCTTTAAAAGCAAAACGCCAGAACATCAAGCGCTCACCGCTATTATTGATGAGTTTCGCGAAGACGGTGAACAGTTTAGGTTGGCCTTGGTAGAACTGAATTTTTTGCCAGAAGCAAAATTCTTAAACCAAGACTGGGAACAAATGTTGCACTTAGAGAAGGTGCTCAAATTCCTGGCTGCGGCCTTACAACTTAGATTTAGGTCAACTGGCGAGTGCGATCATAGCGAAGTAACTCAGCGTGCCAACCTAGCCTTACAAGAATTAGACGACCCTACTGAATTAGGTTTAAGACTGGATGCGCAAATTCAGCATATTTTAGTTGATGAATTTCAAGATACGTCCCACGGCCAAATCGAATTGCTCAAACGTATGACAGCGGGCTGGGGCAACGAAGAGGGCTTTGAAAACCGCAGTTTGTTTTTGGTGGGTGACCCCATGCAATCCATCTATCGCTTCCGAGAAGCCGACGTGAGTTTGTTCTTACGGGTTACTAGCAATGCGACGACTAAAATATTTCCTAACATTAAGGTTCAGCCTTTATCTTTAACGCAAAACTTTCGTTCTAGTCAAAGTTTGGTCGAGTGGTTTAACAAAACTTTTAAACACGGTTTTGCTGAGAAGGATGATCCAGTAGCGGGCGCAATTCGTTACGCCAAGGCTACATCAAATAAGCCAGGCAGTGATCTTTCGGTTAGCAAGAAATTTAGTGGTGAGCGCTCCCAAGAAATTGAGTCAATTGTTGATGCCATCACGACGGCGCTGGAAAACTGCCAGAGAGAGTCAGATCAAGTTGCGATATTGGTTCGCTCAAGAGGCCAGCTGAAAGAGCTATTACCGGCCATTGAAGCCGAGGGAATTGCCTACGCAGGCATCGATATTCACCCACTCAAGGATGTACAGGCCATCATTGATGTAGTGGCACTGTGCAAAGCTATTTGTCGAGAAGATGATCGGGTTTCATGGTTGTCTCTCTTACGGGGCCCATGGTGCGGTTTGAACTTGTATCAAATAAAAGCACTCACCAATGATTTTGATAAAACACTTTGGCAACAAATTTGTGCAGCTGATGAAATAACCAGCGTCATGGATGAAGCGGCATTGCAACGCTTGCAGCGTTTCCGCGAAATCATGGCAGAGGCCTTAGTGCAGCGCCAACGCGTGTCACTATCCAGTCTCACTCGTTGGGCTTGGCAGGCACTGGGTGGTGAGGCGACCTTAGCCGAGACCGACCTTAAAAACATTGAGACAGTCTTTACGCTGTTAAGCGAGTTACAAAGCGGTGGTGATTTACCCAATGTTAGTGAACTAGAGCGCGGGCTTGATGGATTGTTTGCGCAACCCACGACACATAGCGAGGGTCGATCTCCCCAGCTGGTGGTTTCTACCATCCACAAAGCTAAGGGCTTGCAATATCACACAGTAATATTACCGAGTTTGGCTAGTCCGCCGCGTGCTGACGATAAAGAAGTCATGATGTGGACAGAGAACCAAAGTAATTTAGGCGAAGCACAATTGTTGTTAGCGCCGTTAACGCTCGAGGAGACGAAGCAAAGCTCTCATTATGGGTATTTACGGGCGCTAAATAGAAAGCGCGCAATGAATGAATCTATACGCTTAATGTATGTGGCGTGTACGCGTGCCGAGCAACAATTAATTTTGACGGCCACGGTTAAAATTGACGATGAGTCCAATGAGATTAAGTCGCCTGCTAAAGGTAGTTTGCTGGCCGCAATTTGGTCTGATGCGGATCAAACACTCTCGTTAAATACGCCTTTATCAGAACAAGGCGAGCAAGGGGCCGAGTCAAAAAGAGAGCAATTAGCTCAGGACCAGTTGTCACAAGATTTGTTCAGGCTGCCTGGTAAATACAAAGCAATTAGAGCAAACTCAATTGAGTGGGCGCCACTACCACGTCACGTAATTCAGGTGCCAGAGATAGAAGTAATCGAAGAAGAGCTTACCTACGAGTGGGCCAGTGAAGTCGCTGCGGCGGTGGGTACTGTTTTGCATGATTGGCTCAGCCACCACAGTGGCCAAGTCGTCAGTTACCAACTTAATGAGGATACAACCGCACAATGGCGGTCAGACTTACGCGCTCTGAATGTAGCGCCTAATCGTATGCAGTTCGCCTTGAACCGACTAAAGAAAGGCATTGAAAATATTCAAGCAGATCAAGCCGCGCATTTTGTGTTTGCTGACTACGCCGAACAAAGCAATGAATACTCAATCTCTTGCATTGAGAAAGAGGTGGTCAAAACTTATAGAATTGATCGTACCTTTGTCGATGAGAAAGGCGTACGCTGGATCGTGGATTACAAAAGTACCGACACACGCGAAGAGAATGTAGGCTCCTTTGTAGATCAGCAAGTAGCGTTGCGTCATCGAGCGCAATTAGAAAAATATGGCAAGCTTCTGAGCCAACTTGATGATCGCCCAATAAGACTAGCGGTGTATTTTCCGCTACTGAAAGAACTTCGTGCTTGGGATTTTTCCTCCACACACTAAATATAATTTTACAAATGAAGTGATGGTAGTTACCTTATGAAAAAAGTTAAGTTAGGCAGTAGTGATTTACAAGTGTCGGCGGTTTGCCTAGGCACCATGACCTGGGGCGAGCAGAATACGGAAGCCGAAGCGCATGAGCAAATAGACTATGCGCTAGACCAAGATATCAATTTCATTGATACCGCTGAAATGTATTCAGTCCCGCCAAGAGAAGAGACCTACGGTTTAACAGAAACCTACATAGGTAATTGGTTAGCAAAAAATAAGGCACGCCGTGAAGACATCGTCTTGGCCTCCAAGATTGGAGGCTTCGGCGTTCCATGGGTAAGAGACAGCGCAGGTATAGACGGTGCGGCTATAAAGAAAGCAGTCGATGGTTCTCTAAAGCGCCTGCAAACAGACTATCTAGACCTCTATCAATTGCATTGGCCCAATCGGCCAGCCCCGAAGTTCTCCAACCACTGGCCAGGCACTTACAAGCACAGTGACATAGATGCTGAGCAAGAGCGCGACCAACATCTAGACATTTTATCCGCTTTAGGTGAATGCCAAAAAGCGGGAAAGATTCGCGAGTGCGGCGTCTCTAACGATACGCCCTGGGGCGTAAACTTGTATCTACAGTTAGCCGAAAAGCACGATCTCCCAAAAATGGTGTCGGTACAAAATGAATTCAGCTTGTTGCAGCTAACCGATGCGCCGCATCTGATGGAAACCTGTGTATTGAGTGATGTGGCTTATCTGCCTTGGTCACCACTTGCAGGTGGTGCACTTAGTGGCAAGTATCGCAATGGCGCAAAGCCAGAAGGTTGCCGTTGGACTATGCAACAACGCAACGGCATATTTCGCGATACCAGCCAATCACATGAGGCAATCGAAGCCTATTACCAAGTTGCTTCTGCCCATGACCTATCCCTCGCGGAATTGTCGTTAGCGTGGGTGTATCAATTTGATGGGGTCACCTCAACCATCATCGGCGCAACCTCAATGGACAACTTGAAAGAGAATATTGGAGCCTATTCAAAGGTGTTAGATGCCACTGTTTTAGCTGAGGTCGATTCAGTGATGAGACGCTATCCAGTACCGTTCTAGATATCCGGCTTTCGTTATTCTTGCGCATCCTTTCGGGTGCCGCCCACTGCGTGTCGCCCACTGCGTGTCGCCACCCATCCGTGGCATTCTGAATAAAAAGAGCCCACAGCTGCAATAAGCTGTGGGCCCTTTAAAAAAATACGCGAAACTTAGAGTTGCGTTAAAATAGTATCGGCGCCACTCACTTCAAAACTGCCACCTTCTTCTAAATTCAGGTGAGTTACTTTGCCGTCATCAACAATCATTGAATAGCGACGTGATCGTACACCACCGAAATCGCCGGTATCTAACACTAGATCCATGGCTTTAGTCAAAGCTGCACCGCCGTCTGCGATCATCGCTATGTGTTCGGCATTCTGGTTATCTTGCCAGCTCTTCATCACAAATGAATCATTGACTGATAAGCAGGCTACTACGTCTACACCTTTTGCCGTTATCTCATCAAAACTCACTACAAAGCCCGGTAAATGGGTTTCAGAGCAAGTGGGTGTGAAAGCACCAGGTAAGGCCATTAGTACTGCCTTTTTACCAGCAAAGTATTCATTTGCTGATACGTTATTTTGACCGTCTTTGTCGATTACTGTAATCGTTGCGTCAGGGATCGAATCTCCTACTTGAATCATAGCTAGCTCCAGCTGTATTTGTTAGTTCGGAGGCTATTATATGCTAAAGCCGCAGCGCATGAATAATAATGTAAGAAAGAGCCTGAGACCGTTGCAATAAACCTCTTTTATCCAAATACTGCGTTGGAACCGTGCTCGAATCGTCATTTACAAAATGTAAACTCCTCTTCTGCGCGCGCTTTCGCCTTGTCTTTGAATAAAATAGCGTCACTGCAAGGGCCTCAGTCCGGAGTTAGCGGGCTCTTTCGTTAAAACATGAGGCTGTCAAAGCGAATCTGATAGCTCCATTAGATAACTACTCTTCCGGCGCTTCTTCTACTGCATTCTCTTTCATCATTTTTTTCATTTCATGCATTCGTTTTTCCTTTTTTATCATCACTGTTTTTTCATCTTCAGTCAGCATATTGTCAGCCTGAATGGCTTCAATTGTTTGCTGTTTCTGCATGGCTTCAGTCGTTTTTTCGGCTGTCGCATGGTGCTCAGCCAGTGTCGCGGTGCTGAATGTGGCTAGGACTATAAGACCTAATAATTTAGTGAAGTTAGGTTGGACTGGAATAAGTTTACTCATAATAATTTCCTCTGCTCAAAAAGAGCGCGGTTAGTGGGTTAGTAGGAATGCGCAAAAATCAGGGGTTGGGATACCGCGACGAGCGCAAACGAAATATTAGAGAGTCATCTATTCAGTAGCAAACACCGTTAACTCGGGGTAATCTAAATGTGCCCATTCTAAATAAATAGTTAGAGTTAGGTCCACGAACACTGCAATTAAAGTACGCTAGAATAACTGGGTAGATCGAAGATTAGCTGCGTCAAATCTTAATCGGACGCATAATGCTAATTACATTTATTTAACCTTCTTGGCCTATTAGTAGCCTCTTCCATTCAGCTGTAATAAACATAATGACTAACACTCAACTACATACAGAATGGATAAAGCCATTGAGTTCGGAATTCGAAGCTGCCTATATGAATGATTTGGTAAAGTTTCTTATACATGAAAAAAACCGTGGTAATACTATTTATCCAGCGACTCACAACGTCTTTGCAGCCTTGAATAAAACGCCCTTATCATCGGTGAAGGTGGTTATATTAGGACAAGACCCCTATCACGGACCTAATCAAGCACAGGGTTTGAGCTTCTCTGTGCCAAAGGGTGAAAAAATTCCACCATCCTTGCGTAATATCTACAAAGAACTTACAACTGATTTAGGGCTAGTCATGCCTGTTCATGGAAATCTTGAGTCTTGGGCCACGCAAGGCGTTTTGTTGTTGAACAGTGTGCTAACGGTTGAAGATGGCAAGGCCGCTAGCCACCAAGGCAAAGGTTGGGAAATGTTCACGGATGCTGTCATTGAGCTGATTAGTCGTTCAAGAGAACACGTGGTTTTTTTATTGTGGGGAGCGTATGCACAAAAAAAAGGTGCGGTAATCGATCGTCAACGCCACTGCGTGTTGGCAGCACCGCACCCCTCACCGCTTTCGGCTCATCGCGGATTTCTTGGTTGTCAGCATTTCTCTAAGGCAAATCAGTATTTAGTAGAGCAGGATAAGTCACCGATTGATTGGTGCATTAGTTAGGTGCTTTCCTATTCAAATACTCGATGTTGGTTTTGTGCGTAAGATCCTACACATAGATATGGATGCATTTTATGCATCGGTAGAGCAGAGAGATAATCCTGAGCTTTGTGGCAGACCTGTGGTGGTGGGTGGG
>CAJQNY010000123.1 GCA_905479805.1 uncultured Arenicella sp. | reverse complement strand
GGAGAATGACGACGTCTTTTACCGCGCTAAGGTGGCAACTGCCGATTTCTATTTTTCAAAAATCATGCCAAGAACTGAGGCTCATAAGGTGAGTATAGAAGCCGGTGCGGAATCGTTACTCGGTCTAAGTGATTCCGATTTCGAAGCACTAGCCGTACTTTAGTTGGATAAAAGGCCCTCCCTGAGGGGGCTTTGCTTGTATTGATGTGTCTACCTTAACTTTCGTTGCCGCTTAAAATAGCGAGCCATGCCAGCGGCTGTCCAGTTATCCGTATCACAGGCAATGTTTTCAAGGTTGTCGCTCGCAGCCCGAGCGTAAAAACACCGGATGACCGACGCGTTTCAATAAGTTAACCGTGACAAAGTCTTGGCCGTCGTATTGTTCAAAAAAGCGACGAAGATCGCTATGCTGTTTCTCGATATAGTTACTATGTGCGTCAACCAAATCCATCGCTTGATCTACTTCGTGTTGTGCATTTTTGCGATTGATCGTGATGTACCAAAACTAAAAACAAACCTATAGAATAATGGCATAGCATATGACATTATGTGTTAATGCCAACATCATGCTCCACTTGCAGTTACCGTGGGTCAGAATATTCATGAGTGAATCGCTGATAAAAGTGTTGGGTGGCATCGATGTCTGTAGCCCGAGAGGTTTGGCATTGTCGTAATTTGATGGATATGGAAAATTAATCTCGAGAAGTTAATGACACTAATATTAGACGATCAAGCCGTAATTGCGCAGCTACTAAAACATATTGAGAATGGCACTACGGATGAAGCCGATAGTATGTGGCGTGAGCCGGTATCTAACTACACCAGCAACAAAAGGTTGATCAAAGAACGGGAGTCAGTGCTTAAGCGTTGGCCGGTTGTGTTTTGCCCATCAGTCGCATTGCCTGAGCCCGGCTCTTATCTTGCTAGAGAAGCTGCGGGCGCGCCTCTGTTAGCTACGCGAGATAAAGAAGGAGTCGTCCGTGTTTTTAAAAATGCGTGTCGACACCGCGGCATGCAAGTCGCTGAAAATAGCGGAAGGAAAAATACCTTCGTTTGCCCTTACCATGGTTGGACATATCGTCTGGACGGTGAGTTGATTCAGATACCTCACGAAGCCGGGTTTCCTGATGTAGATAAATCTTGCAACGGTTTGGTTGCTGTTGAAGCGCGAGAACAAGACGGGTTGATTTACGTGGTGCAAGATCCAACGCCAAACTGTTGGGACGCCCTGAATGAAATTCCTAAGTTGATTAATGACGATCAGTTTGTTCTCAATGAAAGTGAGTATATCGTCGATGCAAATTGGAAAATATTTGCAGAATCATCATTAGAGGGCTACCACATCAAAGCGACTCACAGAGAGACGTTTTATCCTTACGGATATGACAATATAAATCTTGTTGAACTATTCGGGCGCAATGGCCGCATCACCTTCCCTTTTAGGCGTATCGAGAAGCTAGCCACGATTCCTCAGGACGAATGGCGAATTGACGGACGGGTAACACAGGTGAGTAATCTGTTTCCGAACGTCTTGGTGGCAACCCTCTCGCACTTTACTAATGTGGTGGTTCTTGAACCTATAACGGAGGGCAAGACTCTGGCGCGAACCTGGACTCTGAGCAATCGAGGTGCCGATGATACTCCCGAAGCTAAGGCTGAGATCCAGCGTGATCAAGATTTCAACGCGCTTGGCCTGCGGGAAGATCAAGACATGGTCGAATCAATCCAAAGAGGCTTAGCGAGTGATGCGAATAGCCATTTGACGTTTGGCAAATATGAGAAGTTGATTAGCCATCTACATCGTAATCTGCAAGAGGTTTTGAGCACAGAATCAATTGATGAAAAGCCTTAAGCTGGTAAACAAAGATGTGTTTTCGCCGAATTAATAAGTAGCTTTTATTAGAGTCACTTGGAATACACTTGCGTTGACTTAAATTAAGTACAATCAAATCCGAATTAATCAACACTTACAAAATCAGGAATTAATTATGGCTATTGGAGTTATTGCAACAATAAAGGTACAAGAAGGCAAGAATGATGAGTTTGAATCGGTCTTTGTTGAACTAACAAAACAGGTATTGGCTAATGAGGAAGGTTGTCTCTTCTATGCATTGCATCGCAGTAAGAGTGATTCTCAGATTTACAAAGTTTTAGAACAATACAAATCGGCAGATGATTTAACGGCCCACGGCCAAACAGACTATTTTAAAGCGGCTAATATTTCTCTAGGGGGAATGGTAGCGGCGGCACCTGACATTGAAGTGTTGGATGCGGTATAAAAGTTAACTAAATAGAGAATACGATGAGTTCTGATTTAACAGCAAGCAATGAGCTTTGGATTGATCGAGACGATATTCGTCAATCAAAGATTGTACAAAGAGAGCTAACACCATTGAAGGAAGGTGAAGTTCGTGTCGCTATCGACAAATTCGGCTTAACCTCCAATAACGTGAGCTATGCGGTTACTGGGGCTTCGATCGGTTATTGGGGCTATTACCCCGCTGAGCAGAATTGGGTAAAGGTACCAGTATGGGGCTGCGCAGATGTGGTGGAGTCAAATTACGACGATGTCCCTGTTGGCGAGCGTCTTTATGGGTTTTTTCCAATGGCGAGCCATGCTGATTTACTGCCAGGAAATATTATGGGTGATCAGTTCACCGATACAGCGGTTCATCGACAGCAATTGCCTGCCCTTTACAATCAGTACCGCAGAACCAAAGCCGAGCCAGACTTTCTGACGCAAATGGAGAACGAGCGTTGTCTATATTTTCCTTTGTTTATTACTTCTTATGTCATCTCTGACTACCTGATAGATAATGATTTTTTCGGCGCAGAGCAGGTTGTCATAGGTTCGGTTTCTTCTAAAACAGGTTTTGGCTTGGCACAAATACTTAAGCAGGCCGAAAACAGTTCACGCAAGGTTATTGGTGTTACTTCAAGTGCTAACAAAGACTTTGTTGCGAGGTTGGAGTGTTGTGACCAAATAGTAGAATACGGAAATGAACAGCAAGTTGATGCTAGCAGACCCACTGCTTATGTAGATATGTCAGGTGACTTGAGATTAACGCAGGCTTTGCACAATCACTGTGGCGAAAATTTGGTAGAGAGTTGTATTGTGGGTGGAACGCATTGGGAGGAGGGAGGCCGGCCTACTGAATTACCAGGTGCCAAGCCGAGGTTTTTCTTTGCTCCAAGTCAAATAGCCAAACGAGATGAGGACTGGGGTGCAGGAGTAGTGATGGCCAAAGCGGCTGAATCTAGCGCACAGATAGCCAAGCGCGTTGCCGCTCAAACGACCATCGAGTGGACGCGTGATGCGCAGTCACTACAATCGCTTTGGTTAGACATTCTCGATAATAAAGTATCAGGCAGTCGTGGGCAGATGGTGACCCTATTGAGTGGTAATTAAATTATACAGGTTTAACCATCACAGTTGAGTAATGACAATGCTGCGTAGCGCGGCTAACTGACATACAGGAATACAAATACTATGGAATTCTTACGTACACCAGACGAGCAGTTTAATGGCTTGGCGGACTATCCGTTTTCGCCCAATTATTTAGATGTTGACGATACTCAAGGCGGAAAGCTAAGGGTTCACTATTTGGATGAAGGACCGCGTGACGGTAAGGTGGTTTTGCTTATCCACGGTCAGCCGGTATGGTCCTACTTGTATCGGTTTATGATTCCTCTTCTAGTTGATGCTGGGTTTAGAGTTGTCGTTCCAGATCTAATCGGCTTTGGGAAATCAGATAAGCCGACACGCCGTGAAGACTATACTTTCGCACGTCATGTTGCGTGGATGAGTGACTGGCTTACACAACTAGATTTAAAAGATGTGACCGTCTTTTTTCAGGATTGGGGAAGTTTAATCGGGCTGCGCCTGGTTACCGCTTTTCCAGA
>CAJQNY010000122.1 GCA_905479805.1 uncultured Arenicella sp. | reverse complement strand
AAGAGGCGCATGGCCTCCATATGATGTGGATTTTCTTGTAAGAACTTTCGACAAATTTGCTCTGCTATAGCGAGCTTATCTTCATGCAACAAACTACTAACGCTTAATAATTGTGGAGGCAATTGCTTTAGCCATTGCGCGTGCTGCATTGCCTCTAGAGCGCGCTCCTTATTTTCATTGGTATCGTTAAGCAATACCAATGCTTTCCAACTGGCAATCAGAGCAGGGTTTAGACTAACCGCTTTCTCGAATGCAATGTTTGCGTTGGATGGTTTTTTCAGAAAGGTCTGGTTGTGTCCTACTTCTTGAAACGCCCGTCCGTACTGGGGGTGATACTCTATGAGCTGTGCCAAGGTCGACAACGCGGCTAAATTGTCATTCTGTTTACGCTGGCAGACGGCAAGATAATAAAGCGCATCTCGATGCGATGGTTTGGTTGTTAGCAATCCTTCCAAGGTCTTTATTGCCGCAGTAAGCTCTGCTTTTTGTATCTGCATCTTTGCTTGGTGCAGTTTGTCGTCGATTAAATCGGCATTGTTCGTGCTTTCTTGATTGGACATTCGCTATGGTATTTTTATTTTCGCTTAAAAGAAGTCTACGCGAATTTGGAAACTAACAAGAATTTTACAGAAAAAATATACGTTGCGTGCTGCAATCTCGGAAATTAGACAGCTTTTCAATTAACTGGTCGTCGTCGCTCTTGCGCATCACCTACACGGATGTAGGAAATGCAGGTTTTGCATGGAGAAAATAACCTGTCCATGCGGCCTCGGTGGGAACCACGCGACATACGGGGTATCCCATTCCATCCATCCCTGGATATCGTCGCTCTTGCGCATCCATGCGCCCGCGACATTCCATCCATCCCTGGATATAAAAAGGACGGCCAGTTTGGCCGTCCTTCTTTAAATCACTTTGCCAATAGACTAACGACGTCGATGGCAAATAATTTCCTGCGAATTAACTTACTAAAACTTATAAGAGAAACGCAATCCAACGGTACGTGGACGATTTGGCGTAGTTTTGAGAATATCGTCTTCATTACTTATGAAGACTTCCGCCAGTTCATCAGTCGCATTTTCAACAAATAGCGTTGTAGACCAATTGTCGCGCTGATAGCCCGCCGTCAAATCCAAGGTACTATAACTATCAAGTGGCTCGAGAGCCCCTACGTTAATGGAACTGATCGTATCATCCGTATAGGCGACTGCGGCCTGTACAAAGGCACCACCACTACTAACTTCCCATTCGTACCGACCACGAATCACAAACTGCAATTCAGGCGCTAGGGCTAAACGACTACCCTCTGGTGCGATACTTACAATGTTTGCAGGTACTCGCGTTAGCTTAGTATCGTTATACGAAAAATTGGTAAACAAAGTGAAGTTGTCGTTAGCCTGCCACGCAGAATCGAATTCGATACCTTTGATTTCAGAATCAGCGGTATTGTTGATGAACGCCAAATTCGAAATATCGAAATCAAGTGTAATAACTTGCATACCCTCCCATTCGATCTTATAAACCGCACCATTAAAACGGAGCGTGTCATCAAGCAATGAGGTTTTCCAACCAATTTCTAAATTGGTCAGCTCATCCGATTCGAAAAAATCTGGGATGAATGGTCCTACACCGGCAACTAAACTTGCACCGCCATTTCGGTTAAAACCACCCGGGCGATAACCTTCGGATAAAGTGCTGTAGAGCATGACATTGTCATTGATCTGCCACTGAACATTGCCTCTGAAAATGGTATCGGTAAAATTAGCCGGGCTTGAATCTGAGAGTATCTCGTCGACATTTCGGCCTGAAGCACGGTCTACTCCGCGATTACCAAAATTTGAACTACCACGTAATGACAAATCTAAGTCATAACGTCGAGCACCGATAGTCGCGGTTACTGAATCAGTAATGTCATACGAAATCTCACCAAAAACAGACGTTTCTTTCTTACCACGAGTGTAATCGTTGAAAAAAGTTACGCCCGCTGGACGCGCCGTAGGATCTGATGAGGTGGCTCCGGGAATCGGGGAATTTCTCGCAAAACCTTGCGCTATCGAGGCCTGATAATTCCAGTTACCACGTTCCACGGTTTCCGTATCATCGTTGAATATACCTATGATACCGCGTAAGCGTTGGTCTGCATCGGTAGCAACACGAATTTCGTGGGTAGTGCGCTCAACTTCAAAAACTTGGTCAAGAAACAAGTCTGGTTGACCACAACTGGCATAGCTTGGGTATTCACAAATGTAGTAAGGAATAAACGGGCCAGAATCGGCATAACCAGAGTAATCTGATATAGCTTCAACACTACGATCCAAATATGAACCGGTGTACACCAAATCTAACGTGCCTACACGCCCATTGACAGTCCACGATGTATGATCGAAGTCATCGTCACCATAATCAGGCGTAAAACTTTGAGAATTATAATCACCTAAGGCCGGGTCGAAATCCCACACACCTTCCGTATCAATTTCTTGGTGTAAGTGTTGAACCAACACATCCCAATCATCATTGATCGCATATTTTAAGCTGCTACGAATACCCGTGTAAGTCGCATCATTAAAATTGTCTTGAGCAAGTGCGTTGTTGTTAACCACAGCTCGCTCAGGAACGATCCCAAAAGCGGCATAGGCTTGAAGCGTTGGATTGTTCAAGGATATCTGTTTAGTGCTGCGGATATTGTCGATATAACCGCCTTCTTTAGCGTTATACACCGCAAATCGAGCTGCCAGCTTATCTTCGATCAAAGGAATGTTTATAAACCCTTCGGCCGAATTACTGACTTCACCACCTTTGGTTGTG